>JBOHCP010000551.1:0-4030 GCA_050698875.1 Streptosporangiaceae bacterium
ACACTGCCGCCAGCGGCGGCCCATACACGGGACACACGCTGTCACCGTCTCGCTCCGGCCGGAGCCCATTCAGCCTGCATCAGCCGCCGGCACATGCCTCGACGGGCTGGGGCGAAGCCCCGTTAGTCCTACCACTCGACGCGCCGACGGCTGCCAGCACGGCCTTTTACCTGCAGTCCTGATCAAGGCTTCGGAGCACGCCAACGCCGCGACGTTCGGGGTGACAACGCGAAAACATGCCGCAAGCGTCTTTGATGGCTGATCTGCCCCGGACTTTCCGGACAGGTCGAGGCAATTTAATTACCTTTCCAGACGGCCCCATTCTATCGGGGGCACTGTCCGGAAAGCTCGGGGCAGCTCAGGCAGATACGCACCAGGGAGGGCCAGTGTCAGCCGACTCGGACGCGCACTTCATCGCGTTCGTGCATGCCCGGTCCGCGGCGCTGCTGCGGCTGGCGGTGCTACTGATGGGAGACCGGCAGGACGGCGAAGACCTGCTGCAGATCGCACTGACGAAGGCTTACCGGTCATGGTGGCGTCTGCGCAAGCCCGAGCTGGCCGAGGCCTATGTCCGGCGGATCCTGGTCACGAGCGTGACATCCTGGCGGCGCCGGGGGGCCGCCAGGGAGCGGGCGAGCGAGCAGGTTCCCGACCAGGCAGTGGCCGGGGCGGACGCAAAGGTCGGCGATCGGATCGTGCTGGCTCAGGCACTGCGCATGCTCGGCCCCGGCCAGCGGGCCGTGCTCGTGCTGCGCTTCTTCGAGGACCTGTCCGAGCAGCAGACGGCCGAACTGCTGGGTTGCTCGGTCGGAACGGTCAAGAGCCAGACCTCCCGGGGCCTGGCCGTGCTGCGTCGCCGGATCGGCGCGATGGAAGCGAACGATCGGATGGTGGATGACAGGTGACCAGGCTGGAAGACCGGCTCCGCGATCACTTCCGCGATGAGGTGGCCGGACTCGATGTCCCGAATCTGCTGCCCGCCGTGCTGGCAGCGGGCCGCCGGGCACGTATCCGTCAGCGGCTGGTGGGAGCGGCATGCACGGCAGCGCTCACGGCGGCCGTGACCGGCGGCGCCATCGGCGTGCGCAGCTTCGGGCTGCACCGGGCTCCGCGCCATGCCGCGGCCCAGCCGGGCACGGTGCTGACAAAGACCGAGCTTGCGGGCGGCGGGATCGAAGAACCGGAATCGGGCGAGGTTGACCGGCGGGGTCGGGTTGTCGAAGGCGGGTGCGTAGAGGGCGCGGCCGAGCGGGGTGGTGGCGAGGATGTCGAGGCGTCCGTTGCGGACGAAGGCGGGAACGTCGGTCATCCCGTCGAGGATGAGTTGGATGCCGGGCCGGATTTGTTGAGGGCTGCGACGGCGGGGATTCCGGGTCGGTTTGATGTTGGCGGCACGGGCGAGGTCGGCCAAGTGCAGTCGCTCGGCCTCGTTGAGCTGCAACGCGCCAGCGATTGCGTCGAGCACGCTTTCGGAGACGCCGGAGAGGTTGCCCTTCTCCAGGCGGGTGTAGTAGTCGGCACTGACCCCGGCGAGCATCGCGACCTCCTCGCGGCGTAGTCCGGGTACACGCCGGTTGCCGCCGTAGATCGTCAGGCCCGCCTGCTGGGGGGTGATCTTGGCGCGCCGGCTGCGCAGGAAGTCCCTGACCTCGCTGCGGTTGCTCGTCGGATCGGTACTCACAAGGTTCCAGGTTACGGAGGTCGCGCGGCCTGTGGGGGGTTCTGCCAGAACCCGGAACAACTCGACCTCTTTTCCCCGCGTGAGGGCTGCTTTCATGGATGTCGTGAGGACACGCGCTGAAACCCACCGGACTGAGAGCAGTGTTCCCGTGGCCAGTGTCCCGACGACGCCCGCCGAGCATCGTCAGGCACCGGCTTGGGCGCCGGGTTGGTCGTTGGCGGCGGCGCTGCTGGGCTTCTTCGTGGTGACGCTGGACGCCGTGATTGTCAACGTCGCCCTGCCGGACATCCGTACCGATCTGCATGGGTCGATGAGCGACTTGCACTGGGTGGTGGACGGCTACACGTTGATGTTCGCCGCGTTGTTGTTGTAGTCGGGGTCGCTGTCGGATCGCGTCGGCGCGCGGCGGGCGTTCGGTGCCGGGATGGTGGTGTTCGTCGTTGCCTCGGCAGCTTGTGGGCTGGCTCCGAGCCTGACCGGGTTGATCGTGTCCCGGTTCGTGCAGGGCTCGGCGGCGGCGGCGCTGATGCCTTCTTCGATGGCGCTAGTCTCCCACGCCTACCCCGACCCGGCCCGGCGGGCGCGGGCGGTAGCGCTGTGGTCGATGGGCGGCGTAGCGGCGTCCACTTCGGGGCCGATCCTCGGTGGCCTGCTGACCGCGGTCTCGTGGCGGCTGATCTTCTTTGTCAACGTCCCTGCCGGGATCGTCGCGCTGGTGCTGCTGACCCGCACGGTCCGTGCCCCGCACCATCAGGTGCCGTTTGATTGGATCGGGCAGGTCGCGGCCGTATTGGGTATGGGCGGGCTTACCTATGGGGCGATCGAGACCGGCGCGACAGGTGCAGGGTCGCCGCGGGTGATCGCGGCGTTCGTGGTCGCTGTGGTCGCTGTGGTCGCGATTGCCGGGTTCATCGTTGTGCAGGCCAGGGGCGTCACCCGATGATGCCGCTGGACCTGTTCCGCTCGCGCACTGTGAGCGTGGCGGTGGCGACGGGGTTCGCGTTCATGGTCGGCTACTACGGGCTGCCGTTCGTGATGAGCCTCTACTTCCAGCAGTTGCGCGGTCTGAGCGCCCTCGACTGTGGGGTCGCGTTCTTGCCGATGATGCTCATCGGCGCGGCCCTGACCCCGTTCATCGCACGCTTGACCGTACGGTTCGGCGCCCGCAGGCTGGTCATCACCGGCCTTTTGGCGATGATGTGCGGACTGATTGCGATCGGGCTGATGCCTGCCTCGACGCCGGTGGTCGCGTTCTCGCTGCTGATGGTCCTGGTCGGGCTGGCCGGACCGTTCGTGATGCCGCCGATCATGGCGCTGCTACTGGGAGCTGTCCCGTCGCGCCGCGCCGGGGTCGCCAGTGGGGTGTTCAACACCGCCCGGCGGGTCGGCGGTGCCCTGGCTATTGCTCTATTCGGTGCGCTGCTCGCCAACCGCGCGTCGTTCGTGCATGGCCTGCGGATCAGCGTCTTGATCGCTGCGGCCGTCGCCCTCATCACCGCAGCGGTCGCCCTGCTGCTCAGCCCAGCCAGTGATACCGAGGCATGAAGGAAGGACAGACATGAGCACATGGACCAGTCAAGAACTTGACACGCTCGGTGAATCCGGCGAGCTGGAGATCAGCACCCGCCGAGACGACGGCACACTGCGCCAGCCCGTGCCGATCTGGGTCGTCCGGGTCGGCGATGACCTCTACATCCGCTCCTGGAAGGGACGCGGCGGCGGCTGGTTCGCGCACGCCAGCGGTCAGAGCACAGCGCGCATCCGGGCTGGCGAGGTCGAGCGCGATGTCCTCGTGGCAGCCCCCGACGCGTCGATGCGTGCGGCGATCGACCAGGCGTACCGATCGAAGTACACCCGCTACGGCGGCATCTACGTGGACCCGATGGTCGCTGACGCGGCGGCCGAAGCCACGCTGCAACTCACCCCCACCACATCAAGGACATCAAGTAAGGAGATTGACTGATGACCCAAACCGACCAGAGCAAGGAGCCGTCGGGCGCACAGAAGATGTTCGGTGACTTCGCCCCCGGACTCGTCGGCTTCACCGACGACGTGCTGTTCGGGCAGGTATGGACCCGCCCGGACCTGTCACCGAAGGACCGCAGCCTCGTTACCGTCGCCGCGCTAACCGCAACGGGCAACACCGAACAGCTCGTCTACCACCTCGGCCTCGCCAAACAGAACGGCAACACCGAGACCGAGCTGGTCGAGGCGATCACCCACCTGGCCTTCTACGCCGGATGGCCGAAGGCCATGTCCTCGATGGCCGTCGCCAAGCAAGTCTTCGCCGACCAGACCACAGCCGACCTGACCACAAAGGAGAACAACTGATGAACCTCGACCCCAAGC
>JBOHCP010000552.1:0-4021 GCA_050698875.1 Streptosporangiaceae bacterium
AGCCAGACCGGCCCGGCTGGGCACACGAGTCTGGGGTCGGCGGCAGTGGTGGCGATCCGCAGCGCCGGCGCATCGGCCGCGGAGCCGAGCGCGGCCCGGGCGGACTGCTCGCGCCGTGGTCCGGGAAAGGCGAACAGCAGCACCGGGCAGGCCCGCCCGTATTGGGCCAGCGCCTCGGCCAGCCGGGCGTAGCCGGGCAGCTTGGCCTCGAGCCGAGGCAGGTGCTCAGTGCCGGTGTCATGCTCGAGGAAGAAGATGACCTCCCGGCCGCACTCAGCCCAGCAGCCCAGCCCGTCCGGGTGGGGGCCCTGGCCACGAGACAGGGCCGGCACAAACGGGTCGTGGTAGAGCGCGGCGTCGGCTTCGCCCAGCCACATCCGCAGCTGGCCGCCGTCGGCGCGGGCATCGGCGGCGAGGGCGACGAAGAACCAGTTTGCCCCGGTCAGGTGCGAAAGCCGCTGGGAGCGTTCCAGCGCGAGCTGCCGGTCGGTGCGCACCCGTGGCGCCCACGTGCGGTCGTCGCGGTCCTCGGCGCCCAGCAGCGCGGCGCCGAGGGGGCCGAGCAGGTAATGCCACGGCGCCGAGCCCTCTTCGCGGTGGGGGCGGAACCGGCGCAGCACGCCCAGCCGCGCCAGCACGGTCAGCCGGTGCCGCGCGGTGGTCAGGTTGCCGAAGCCGAGCGCGCACAGCTGACCGGTGGTCAGCACCCGGTGCTCGCCGACCATGCGGACCAGGTACCGGTCCCGGTCGGTGAGGTGAGCCGACGCGGCCAGCACCGCCCGCTCGTCCACACCGGCACCCGCGCGCCCCCGCCTATCGCGAGATTGTGCTGTCATCAGTCATCAGTCCCGGTTACACTGCGCGGGCCCCGCTGCCGTTCGGCCAGGGGCATCTGCTGCGTCGGGGCTGGCAGGTGCCCCGGCACTTCTGGGCAGCCGGGTGACCTGCCGGCCAGCCGTCCAGCCCACCTGCCGGGCCAGCGCGCACTCGCCGGCACGCCGCGCACATGCCCGCTGCCTTGCAGCGCGGAAACGAGGGTGCCCGGTGGGCCGGTTCCCGACGAGCCTGCCTTCGGGTCCCGGCCAGGGCAGGCGCCCGAGTGCACCCGGCGTGGCGGCTGGCGAGCGTTCCTCACGTAAGAGAAATCCGGGTTCCTGGGCCGTTTTTTACCCGCACCGGCCAAAGAACTGAAGAAAATCTTGGACGGTGGCAGCGCGCGCCGGGCGAGCCCGCGCGTGCGGCGTGCTCCCCGCATGGTCCTGCCGTGTACCTCAGATGTACCGGGCGTGTACCCGTGAGGGATCGCTGGCCCCGCGCCAGCCCGTCAGCGAGGCACGCGACGCGGTCGGCCCAGCTGGCGCTGATCGCGCACGCCCGGCCACACGAGGTCGAGTTGGGCGGGGAGCTTCGCCACTTGTAGTCCTGGGCTGTCACGGTCACTGAGCCGGGCTCGTGGTGACTGAGCGTGGCCGACCGCAAGCCGCCCTCCCGCCACCAGCGGCGGGCAGCCGAGCGGGCCGCGCGCAAGCGCGGCAAGCAGCCCGGCGCGCCGGGAGCAGCGATGCGCTGGGCCGTACCCGATCAGGTGATTCCGCACCAACCCGCCGGGGTGTGCTCGTGCGGCGCGGACCTGGCCGAAGCTCGGGACGTCGGCGTGGCTCGCTTCCTACCAGCAGCTGGACATCCCCGTGCCGGCCGCAAGCCGAGTCCACCACGACCTGCACACGGTGGCGTGCCGGTGCGGGCGGTGTCCATGGGGCTCATCCTGCAGGCTGTGGTGGTGTGCCTGCTGGTGTCCCAGCACGTTCCGGTGCAGCCCTGCCGCCAGCTGATCGAAGACGCGACCGGCGCGCAGGTGTCCGACGGCTTCATCCACTCCTGCCTGGCCACGGCCGCCGGGGCCGGCGCCGGCGTGGTGAAGCTGATCAGGACGCTGATCACCGCCGCGTACGTGGCCGGGTTCGACCCCGCGGCTTCATCATTCGCTGATGCCAAGGCAGGCCCCCATTATCCGCGGCGGATGCATGCCGTTTCAGCTACGTCATAGGTGCGCGGTGGCGATCACAGCTACCCCGCCGATCAGCAGGAGCGCGAGACCGTCACATTGCCGCCAGTACATCGATTTCAGCACCGATCGCATGTAGTCGCCGCTGTCGATGCTCACCGCATCGTTTAGCAGTGCCGCGGCCCGCCCGGTTCCGTGGGCGATCCCGATGACCGCGGCCACAATAACGCCACCCCTGACACTTCCGAGCGCCGCCACGACGAACGTAAGCACCGCGAATCCTGCGTAGGGATTCCGGGTGGCGAACCCAGATCCTAGGATCGCGCCCCAGACCAGCATCCGACGCCGCCGGGACCGGCCGAGAACGAAGGACTGCGGGACCTGCCAGCCGCTACCTGGCGGCCCGCGAACCGGCATTCCAGTCGCTTCCGCAATGCCGTAATACGCGGAGTACGCCACGATCACAACCAGGGAGGCGTGGCGAAGCGGCAGGACATTGAGCAGCAGTCCGAGCGCACCCCAGGCCAGCGCGGCTGGCAGCGCGTACGCAGCAACAACCAGCGCGTACCTGGCGATCCTCCCGACCGGGAGGTCAGCGGCGAGCGACGCCGCCGAGTTAGAGCCTCAAGGGGAGTACGCCTTGGCGTAGCCGTTCGCGACCGCCAGGCCCACACCGAGGACCGCGAACGTGACGGCCCGCGACGGCACGACCCACCCGGCAGCCAAGCCGACCGCAATCGCCGCGGCGGCAAACGACACCCGCGCTGGCGACATTGCAAACTTGTGGCGTTCTCCGCCGCTGCGCGGAAGAGTTTCCCCCGGCACCCTGTCCAATGACGGCCGTCCGCCGGTTAACTCGCGGCCAGTTGCTCCTGCAGGCGCTTCTGTTCCGCCCGCAGATCTTGCGGCGTGCAGCATTCGCCACAAATGAGGCTGCTCAGCTGGGTGCACCAGTCATAGCAGCCACCTGGGCCGATGCAGTCGTAGCAGAGGTAGAACCCCTCGTTGCATTTCCCGAAGCCGCTGGCAGCCACCCAGTAGCCGCTCGGGTACTCGCATCTGTATCCCTGATAGTTGAAGCAGTTGCCAGTGGGTGACCCCTTGCACAGGCTGTAGCCCGACGGGCAGTTTCCGTAATAGCTGTCGCACCGCCGGGTGGGCCCGCAATCAAAGGTGACCGCCTTGGCCGGGCGCTCGCCGAGCGTGAGCGCCGCGATACCGGCTGCCCCGCCCACGACAGCGGTCCGCAGTGCGTCCCTGCGGGTCAGCCTGCGGCTGATGCGCTCGGCGAGACCGCCGACACCGCTGTCGAACCTCTCACCTAATTGCTTCGTGGTCATAACGCTGGTTCTCCTTTCACTCTGATCCAGCGACCGGGGTGGCGCCCTCGGCCCTTTTGTCGTGTCCGGTTGTCCCCGGCACGACGGTGAGTGTCGTCTCGGGTGGGGGTAGCAGGCAGGCCCGCCGGAACGCACGGACCTCCGCCGGTTCCCGCGCGGGTCCCGCCGCCCGTACCACGCCCGCGTCGTCGATGGCGACGAGCAGCGGCGTGGCCGTCGCGTTGTACGCCTGCCGCGCGGTGCGCGCCGCCATCGTTCCCACTTCCAGGCGGGTGGCAGTGAAGGCGTCCGAGATCCGCAGATAGCCCGGCGGGTCCGAGGTGAGGAGCAGCACGCGGCAGCCGGGCAGTTCACCCGCGTCCGCGGTCGCACCCAGGCTCTCGACGAGCTGCTCACAGGCGGGGCAGGTTGGGTCCACGAACGCTACGAGGGACGGCTGCCCGCCGCCGGGCCTGAAATCATGGTGTGTCTCATCACTGATTCGCGTGTAAGCGAAGTCTTCTGCCCTCGTGCCAAGCGGAGGTCCCGCCCTTGCAGCGATCCTGTCCTTCCCTAGGACGGCGCTGAATAACCCGTAGACCCTGTTCCGGCGTTTCTGCCGGCTCTGTGTTCGAATGCCTGGGATGATGGTGTCATGCAGGGCATCTCGAAGGCCGATCGTGACTTGTGGGACGCC
>JBOHCP010000553.1:0-4019 GCA_050698875.1 Streptosporangiaceae bacterium
CGGCCGAGCAGCCACGGCAGCGCCAGCGCGGACGCCTCCTCATCCGGGTCGTCGTCAAGCTCGTACGCCGACGCCGCGTCCCGATAGCGATCCTGGCGCGGGCCGTTGCCGAGCGAGTACAGGCCGTATCCGAGGATCGGCAGGCAGTCGGGCAGGTACGGGCCGAGCCGGGCGGCGAGTTGCTGCAGCGCGGCGCGCAGCCCGTCGATCTCGGCGGCGCCGGACCGGTCCCGCCGGCGCTGCTCGATGACGCCGGTGAGCGGCTGCCAGACCTCGCGCGCCCGGAGGCCTCGCTCGGTGGCGCGCAGCACCAGCCCGTCGTGCCGCGCCTTGTACCTCTGGTGGCCCGGACCCGGATCGACCGTGACGTACCCAGAGCGGCGCATTCCGTCGAGGTTGGTTCCCGCGCGGGCCAGCCGGTCTACCTCGCCGAGGGTGATCGGCTCGCTGCCGACGTAGCGCATGCAGTTCAGCCACATCGCCATCGAGACGAGCCAGACCCCGCCGCTCTGCGGCGCGTGCCCCGTCGTCCGGTTCGGTATCTCCAGCTCGGCCGCGTTGTCGAACTCGATGGTGAAGGCGACGAGCGCCTGCGACAACAGGGCCGACAGCGGAAGCGGGCCCGCATCGGGGGGCGCTGACGTCACGCGCCGACGCTACCGCACCAACCCCCGGAGCGCCGTTGCGACAGTCGTTCCCTGAGCTGCGCACAACTGTCACTGCATCGCCGGCCGATACCCGGTTGACCCGCGCATGCTCGTTGTTTAGGTTAAGCAAATATAGGGCTTACTAGCCGGCCGGTAGGTACCGACGGCGCGGGCTACAGTTTGGTGGGAGGGCGGGCGAGTGCGGAGGACGGCTGAGGCGCCGACCGCGCGGCGGGTCGCAGCCTTGACTCTCGGCGTCGCGGGCGTGGTCGCCTACAACTGGTGGCTGCTGGTGCCGCTCAAGCCCGGTCTCATGACGTCACCGGACGAGCTGTTCAGCAACCTCGAGGTGACCGGCCAGCCCTACGCCTCGCTCATGCAGCACGCGGATCTCGCCTCGGGGCTGCTCGTCCTTGCGGCCTTCGCGGTGATGGGACCAGGCAGTCGGCGGCCGGGGGGATGCCGGGAATGGCTGGCGATGCTCGGCTTCGCGGCCGCTGGCGCCCTCGGCGGCCTGTACCCCGAGGTCTGCGCGGACGGGATCAGCGCCACGTGCCGCCAGCTCGAGTGGCGGTTCGAGCTGCCCGCCGCCCAGTACATCCACATGGCGGCCGGGATCGCGGAGTTCGCCGCGATCACCATCGCGCTGCTGGGCGCGGTGGCCAGGACCAAGCGCCGCCGCACCCGGTCGGCTCGTATCTACCGCGGCCTGGCGCGCGCGGCGCTGATCTGCTACCCGCTGCTCGGCGCCGCCTACCTGTCCGACCGGCTCGGCGGGATCATGGAGGCGGTGTTCTTCACCGGCTTCACCGTCATGGTCATCACCCAGCTTGCCGAGCGCGCCGGGGCGCTGCACGGCCGACCGCGACCGGGGCGATCGTCAGTGGGACTCGCTGATCCGGTCGCCGGTGACGTCGGGCCGCTCCAGGCGCAGGACGTGGCCGGCGCCGTCGATCACCCCTAGGCGCGAGCTCACCGCAGGGTAGTCAGCAGCACGCGCACCCCCTGGCTTGCGCGCGTCAGCTCAGCCATGAGCTGGCGGCCAGAGCCGATCCGAGCCTCGAGCGGGAGGCGCACACACGGCGCGCGTGCTTGGCTGCCGCAGCGCGGGTAGAGCCGGAACCTCGTACTCTGGCTGCTAGGCTTCGTGTTCCGATCGGGACGCACGACCAGGCGGAGCTGGTATCGGTGGTAGCCGGTAGCAGCTGAGGGCGCAGTCAGCGGCCCGGCCGACGGTCAACGGGAGTATCTGCTCCATCCCCCCCTGGAGAGCCCGCCCGCCGGCCGGGCCGCTGCTGTTCTCGTGCGGACAGCGATCAGCGCAGCCACTCGGCGACGCGGGCGTCGATGAGGTCGGGCCGCTCTAGGTGCAGGAAGTGCCCGACGCCGTTGATCACCTCGAGGCGCGAGCCGGCCGGAAGGTAGTCAGCGGCACGCGCGGCGGTCGCGACACCCAGGCAGCCGTCGGCGGCACCGTGCAGATACAGCACCGGGCAGCCGCCGCCCGCTGTCGTGGCCGCCTGCTCTGCGGCATAGCGGGGCAGCTGCCTGGCCGGGTCGAACATCGCCCGGTAGTACCCGACGGCCGCGGTCAGACTGCCCGGACCGCGGAGGCAGCCCTTGGCAAGCGCCGTGTCGGCGGCGCTCTGGTAGCCGGGTGACCAGTCGCGCCAGAGCCCGTCGATGAACGCGAAGTCGCCCGCGCTCACCGCGGCCTCGGCCAGCGGCGTCTGGAACAGGAACATGTAGAACGACCGGCGCAGCTGGTCATAGTCAAGGAACGCCGAGCCCATCGAGCCAGTCGGCGGCACGGCGAGCGTGACCGCTCGCCGCCAGCGGCCAGGCGCGAAGGCGATCGCGCCGTATGCGGTCATCGCGCCCCAGTCATGGCCGATGATCACCGCCCGGTCGTCGCCGCCGAGCACGTCATGCAGCGACACCGCGTCGGCCACCAGCGCGCCGAGCTGATAGCACGCGTCGGCTGGCACCTGAGTCGGGGCGTAACCGCGGGAGAACGGGGCGACAGCGTGATAGCCGAGCCCGGCGAGCGTCGGCAGCAGGTGCCGCCAGGTATGGGCCGAGTCCGGGAAGCCGTGCAGGCACAGCGCCAGCGGCGCACCTGGCGAGCCTGCCTGCAGGTAGCCGAACCTGACCCCATTGGCGTCCGCGAACGCGATGCCGGTGCCGTCGCTCATGGCGGGAGGGTAGCCGACGCGCGGTCGCCACCAACAGGGTCAGCTGTCGGCCGGGCACCCGTCGCCGGCTCGGGGGCGGACTTCGTAGTCAGGCGTCGGCTCCGCCCGGAGTCCCGCGTGGCGCGGGCGCTGCCTTAACCGGGCGTTACGATGGCCAGGCACAGCCTCACCAGCCGGGATCCGGTCATGCTCAGCCGGCCAGGATGGCCCGGCCCGCGAAGGAAGGCAACTGCAAGCGCCGTGCAGACGAACACCGAGCGGCCGCCAGCGGGCGCAACCAGCATCACCGGCGGCCAGCCGGCCGCCGTCATCCATACCGAGGACCTGACGAAGGTCTACCCTGGCGCCGACTTTGCCGCGGTCGACAAGCTGAACCTCGACGTCGAGGCCGGCGAGATCTTCGGGCTGCTCGGGCCCAACGGGGCTGGCAAGACCACGACCGCCGGGATGCTGACGACCCGGGTGGTGCCGACGTCCGGCCGCGCGCTGCTCGGCGGGGTCGACGTAGCCAGGCACCCGGCGCTGGCCAAGCAGCTCAGCGGCATCGTGTCGCAGCAGAACACGCTGGACCGCCAGCTGACGGTCTGGGAGAACCTGTACTTCCACGGGCGGCTGTTCGGCATCGGGGCGCGGGAGTCCCGGCAGATCGCCGATCAGCTGCTGGAGCAGTTCCAGCTGTCCCGGTGGGCCAAGGCATCGGTCTACGCACTGTCGGGCGGCATGGCGCAGCGGCTCATGGTGGCCAGGGCGATCTTCCACCGGCCGTCGGTGCTGTTCCTGGACGAGCCGACGGCCGGGCTCGACCCGCAGAGCCGGCTCGCGCTGTGGGATCTGCTCGGCGAGCTGCACCGGGCCGGCCAGACCATCTTGCTGACCACCCACTACATGGAGGAAGCCGACCGGCTGTGCGACCGGGTCGCGATCATGGACCATGGCAGGATCCTGGCGCTGGACACGCCCGCCGCGCTCAAGCAGAGCATCGGCGCAGACACGGTCGTGACGCTGCGAACATCGGGTGATCCCGGTCAGCTCGCGGCGCTGCTGCGTCGTGAGGTAGCAGGTGTCACCCGGACCAGGGCGCTGCCGGGCGGGCTGGAACTGCACGTCACGGGCACCGAAAGGCTCGTGCCACGGATCGTGCTGGCCGCGGAGGGCGGCGGCTTCGACGTAGTGGATC
>JBOHCP010000554.1:0-4018 GCA_050698875.1 Streptosporangiaceae bacterium
GGTAACGGGCCACGATGGTGCCGGCTGCGCCGTCCCCGGCTCAGCCGCGAGCGCCGCACGCGCCGGTACAGCACGATGAGCGGCACTGCGCCCGCGACACCGGCGGCCGCAGGGCCAGCGGCCGCTGCGGCGCTTGCCGCCGCGCGGGTGATGCCGGGCCGGTCGAAGGTCGCCGGGATCGGCAGGATCCGCCACCGGCTCGGCGGCCACGCGATGACGAAGGCCCGGCCGATCACCCTGCTCTCCGGGACCATCCCGTTGCCAGGATCCGCCTCGTGGCCCCGCGAGTCGTCGGAGATGCTGCGGTGGTCGCCAAGCACCCAGAGGTAGCCAGGCGGCACCCGGACGTTGAACGGCCCGGCCACGCCCGGCGGTGCGTTACCTGGCTGGTTGCCCGGATACAGGTACGACTGCTCGTGCAGCGGTACCCCGTTGACCGTGACGAGACCCTCGGCGTTGCAGCACACCACGTGATCGCCGGGCACCCCGATCACCCGCTTGACGAAGTCCGTCTGATCGAGTGGCGCCCCGAACAGACTGCCAACCGCGTCGAACAGCTTGCGGAGGGTGTCGTCGTAGGCCCTCGCGATCGGGTTGGCGCCAGACCCGGACGTCGGTGCGGCCGCCTCCCAACTGCCCGTCCCGTCGAAGACCACGATGTCGCCCGGCTGGATCGACCGGAAGTGGTAGACGAGCTTGTTGACCAGGATCTTGTCGCCGATCTCCAGCGTGTCCTGCATGGACCCGCTCGGGATGACGAAGGCCTGGACCACGAAAGTCTTGACGATCATCGCGATCACGAGGGCGATGACCAGCAGGATGGGCAGTTCCCGCAGCAGCGACCGCTGGCGCGGCCCGGTAGCTACCGGTGGGCTCGCCGGGTCGGCCGACTTGGCCGTCATCCCGGCCCCGACCCGCGCCAGCCAGGACCCCGACTGCCAGCACGGGACATCGGTGTCACCTCGGCAACGAGGGCTGGACGACGCGGCGGCGCGAGCGCTACCTGGCGGGCGTCGCCTCGCGGCGCTCTCGGATCCTGGCCTTCTTGCCGCGGAGCGAGCGCAGGTAGTACAGCTTCGCGCGGCGGACCCGGCCCTTGGCCACCACCTCGATCTTGTCGATCGCCGGGGTGTGCACCGGGAATGTCCGTTCCACGCCGACGCCGTAACTGATCTTGCGGACGGTGAACGTCTCCCTGGCTCCGCCGCCCTGGCGGCGGATAACCACGCCCTGGAACACCTGGATCCGCGAGCGGTTGCCCTCCGTGACCTTAACGTGCACCTTCAGGGTGTCCCCAGGCCGGAAGGCCGGGATGTCGGATCGGATCTGCGCCTGCTCAAGCTCGGCAATCGCGGTGTGCATCGCTGCGGTTCCTCGGTCATCATCAGCGCACGCTGCGAACGCGCTGGATCGGTTCGGTGTCTGCGCCGGGCTCGCGCCCGGCAGCCCCGGCAGCTGACGGCAGGAGCGGGCCAGCGGCTGGGCAGTGCCCCTAGTGTGCCACATCTTCGCTGTCAACCGGAAAGCCAGCCTCAGACAGCACCTCCCGGTCGCGGCGGTCGAGCGGTCCCGGCGCCTCCGCCGCGAGCGGGGCGACCAGGTCGGGACGGTTCCGCGCGGTCCGCCGGAGCGCGCTGTCCCGCCGCCAGCGGGCGATCGCGGCATGATCGCCCGACAACAGCACCGCCGGCACCTCCCTGTCGCGCCACACCCGGGGCCTGGTATAGCTCGGGCCCTCGACCAGGCCGGCCATGGGGCCGCCCGACTCGAGCCCGCCGAAGCCGAACGAGTCGTCCGTGGCGGATTCCGTATTGCCCAGCACCCCCGGCAGCAGACGGCAGATCGCCTCGGTCATGACCAGCACGGCCGGCTCGCCGCCGGCCAGCACGTAGTCGCCGATGCTGACCTCCTCGACCCGCACCAGGGACCGCGCCTCGTCGGCGACCCGCCCGTCGATACCCTCGTACCGTCCGCACGCGAAGATCAGCCACGGCTCGGCCGCGTACCTGGCCGCGTGCTGCTGCGTGAACGGCACGCCGGCTGGCGTCGGAATAACCAGCAGCGCTCCGGCGCCGAGGTCAGCCGGGCAGGCCAGCACGGCGTCGAGCGCCTCGCCCCACGGCTCCGGTTTCATCACCATGCCCGGCCCGCCCCCGAACGGCGTGTCGTCCACCGTGCGGTGCGCGTCGTGGGTCCAGTCCCGCAGGTCGTGGACACCGAACGCGATGTCCCCGCGCGCGGCGGCCTTGCCGATGAGCGAGACGCCGAGCGGGCCGAAGTACTCGGGAAAGATCGTGATGATGTCGATGCGCACGGTGCTGCCTCCGATATCCGCCCCGCGCTAGCTCGCGGCCTCCGGGTCGAGCAGTCCCGGCGGCGGATCGACGCGGAGCACGCCAGTGGCGAGGTCCACGTCACTGACAATGGCGGACACGAACGGGATCAGGATCTCTGCGCCAGTCCGCCTGCCGCTGCCCGCCACCACCAGCAGATCCTGCCCGTAGTGCAGCACGTCGGCGACGGTGCCGACCTGCTCTTCGCCGCACGCGATCACGCTGAGGCCGATGAGCTGATAGTCGCGGAACTCGTCCTGGTCGGGCAGATCTCCGAGGTCTGCCGAGTCGACCACGAGCAGCGTGCCCCGCAACTCCTCGGCAGCCGCCCGGTCGTCAACGCCTGCGAACCTGAGCAGCAGCCGCCCGGAGTGCCAGCGGCTGCCGGCCACGGTGAGCGGCCCGGCCGCCGCAGGCTCGGTCGCCAGGACGGCACCCACGGCCAGCCGCAGCTCCGGGTCGTCGGTGCGCACTTCGACGGCCAGCTCACCGCGTACGCCATGCGGCCTCGCGACTCGCCCGACCACCAGCTGCATGGCGGCTAGCGAACCTCGTCGGCATCCAGCAGGTCGACCCGAACGTAGTTATTGCCGGCCAGCGATCCGATCACTGTCCGCAGAGCCCTGGCTGTGCGACCGCCCCGGCCGATGACCTTGCCCAGGTCCTCTGGATGGACACGAACCTCGAGCACCCGCCCGCGGCGCAGGCCACGGCTGCCGACCTGAACATCGTCCGGATGCTCGACGATCCCCCGCACGAGGTGCTCCAGGGCCTCCTCGAGCATGTCAGGATCCGCCATCTGCCTCGGCTGCCCCGTCGCTGACCGACTCGCCGACTGACTCCGCCGGGGTGGTGGTCTCCGCGGCTGCTGCAGGGGCAGCTCCGGCGTTGCCGGCCTCCGCAGACTTGCGGGCTCGGGCCGGAGCCTTCTCGGCCTTGCTGTCGCTCTTGGCACTCGCTCTCGGCTCGGACTTGGCCCTTGTCTTGGACTTGGCCTCGGTGCCCGCCAGGTTCTCTGCGACCGCGGCCGCGAAGACGGCCTTCCGGTCAGTGCCGGGCTCGGCGGTGCGCAGCGTCCCCTCGGTGCCGGGCAGGCCCTTGAACTTCTGCCAGTCACCGGTGATTTCCAGGATCTTGCGCACCGGATCGGTCGGCTGCGCACCGACCGATAGCCAGTGCTGAGCGCGCTCCGAGTCGACCTCAATGAACGACGGCTCGGCCTTGGGGTGGTACTTGCCGATCTCCTCGATCGCGCGGCCGTCCCGCTTGGTGCGGGCGTCTGCGACGACGATGCGGTAATAGGGCGCGCGGATCTTGCCCAGGCGCTTTAGCTTGATCTTGACAGCCACGGCTGCGGTCTACTCCCAGTGAAGGTCGGGCAGGTCGCGGCCCAGGTGAGGAGCCGGGCGCGGGACTGCCCCCGATGGTGCCGGCGCGGCGAGTAAGAGGGCCTCGCGCAACCGAGCGTAGTCACCACATTGTGCCAGACGATCGCCGGGCGAGCGTAATTACCCGCTCGCAGCCGGGCTAGCGGCCCTTCTTGCCCGGCCGGCCACGAAAAGCCGGCGGCGGAGCGACCTGTCGCGCGCCCTGGCCGCCCGCCGGGCTGGGCAGCCGGAAGCCGCCGCTGTCGGCACCGAGACCGGGCAGCGAGCCAAAGCCCGGCAAGGCCGCCGGCCCGAGCC
>JBOHCP010000555.1:0-4007 GCA_050698875.1 Streptosporangiaceae bacterium
CGCCTGCACCGCCTGGTGCCGGAGATGTCCGAGCTCAGCCTCGGCCGCCGAGCCCACGGCGTGGCTGGCTGCCTCGCGCGCCCGGTCGGCCAGCTCGCCGGCCCGGTCGGCCGCCTCTTCCGCCCGGTCGGCTGCCTGCTCGGCCCCGTGGGCTGCCTCCTACCAGCGGTCAGCGTTCTCCTGCGCCTGATCGGCGGCGGGCCGAAACTGCTCCGCGTGCTGCTCGGCCTGAGTCAGGCCCACCGCGGACGCCGCCTGTGCGGACGGAGAGTCGTCCTCGCGTCGGGACGGAATCGGTGCTGCCACCCCCTCCGGCAGCACCGGCGGCGGTGCCATCGGCGGCCGAGGTGCCATGGGCCGGGGACGTGCTGTGGGCGGGGGAGGTGCTGTGGGCGGGGGAGGTGCTGTGGGCCGGGGAGGTGCCATCTGCCGGGGCGTTGCCATAGGCGGCGGCGTCACTGACGGAGGTGTCGGCGCCGGGTGGTCGGCTCCAGCCAGCTGGCCCGGGCGTCCGGCTACTGCGCGCCTGGCGACGCTAAAGGGCTCCCCGGTCTGGGCCATGCGCTGCCGGATGGCGGCCTTCAGCGCTTTGTCGTGAGTCATGCTGCATCTGTTCCTGGCGGGTCGGCCCGCGTCTGCCCGCCACGGTGAATGGCATGACGATAAAGGCACCCGAGTCATCGACCCTTGTCCTCGTGGCCGCCGCGGCGCGGGCCGACGGGCGGCTCGGAAGCGGGCAGGTGGTGCGCTGCCGCTGGTTCGACGGTAACCGCGCGCAGTCTGTGCGCACCAGGCTCCGCACCACCGCCGCGAGACAAAAAATGCTTGGTCGTCCAACGAAATTTGCCTCGCGGCCTGACACTGGCCGAGAGCGTCGGATACGATCTGATCATCATGCGGCGCTACGTACTCATCCTTAGCAGCCGCAGCGGGACCTGATCCAGGGCAGGCCGGCGACCCGCTGCGGGGGTGAGGCGCTGGCCGCAGTCCGGATTCCGGGGACGCATCCTCAGCCGCAGCCCGGCATCCCGCCGCCCCCCTGACGCCGCTTCGCGCGCAGGTGGTACGCGCGAGGCCGGTGCATCGAAGCGGACGAACCGGTGGACGACACCGGACAACCGCGGTTCCGCCTTAGCTGGCCTGCCTGCCAAGTCAGGGCGCCCGCGAGGAGTAACCGCGATGTCGAGAACACAGTCCAGTACCGCCGCTGACACAGACACAGAACACCCGGCGGCGAGCACAGGAAGCGGTCCAGGAGGCGATGGACCGCCGCGACAACGGCGGTGACGGTGCCACCGCCACCGACATCTACAACTGACGCCGCGAGCGGGGGGCCGTAGCCGCGTCTCCCCGGCCGCGGCACCCGATCGCTGAACACCGAGAGGATCGCCATGAACGCCAGCCCGACCGAGGAGCTTGCCTTCGAGATTCGTGCCAGCAGCAATCCGGTCCCGGCGGACGTCCGGGCGCAGCGGCTGGCCGAGCCGGGCTTCGGCAGCGTATTCAGCGACCACATGGCGACCATCCGCTGGTCGGAGGCCGATGGCTGGAACGACGCGCGGGTCGAGCCGTACGGCCCGATCACGCTGGACCCGGCGGCTCAGGTATTTCACTACGGCCAGGAGATCTTCGAGGGTCTCAAGGCCTATTCCCAGGCCGATGGGTCCGTCGCGGCATTCCGGCCGCACGCGAACGCCGCGCGCTTCAACCGGTCGGCCGCCCGCCTCGCGATGCCCGACCTGCCCGAGTCGCTTTTCGTCCGCGCCATCGAGCTGCTCGTGCGGCAGGACCGGGACTGGGTTCCCGCGGCCGAGGGGCACAGCCTCTATCTGCGCCCGTTCGCCATCGCGACGAAGGTCGGGCTCGGCGTGAACCATCCGTCGTCGAGCTACCTGTTCACCCTCATCGCCTCGCCGGTCTCCGGCTACTTCGGCGGCGAGGTCAAGCCTGTCACGGTCTGGCTATCGGAGGACTATACCCGCGCCGCGCCGGGCGGCACCGGCGAGGCCAAGTGCGGCGGCAACTACGCGGCCGCGTTCGCCGGCCAGCAGCAGGCCCTCGATCACGGCTGCGACCAGGTCGTCTGGCTGGACGCAGCACAGCGCCAGTGGGTCGAGGAGATGGGCGGGATGAACGTCTGCTTCGTCTACGGCTCCGGCTCCGACGCGCGGATCATGACGCCAGCCCTGACCGGATCCCTGCTGCCGGGAATCACCAGGGACTCGCTCCTCAAGCTGGGCCCCGACCTCGGCATCCCGGCATATGAGGGCAAGATCTCGGTCGCCGAGTGGCGATCAGACTGCGCATCGGGTGAGATCACCGAGGTATTCGCGTGCGGGACGGCAGCGGTGATCACCCCGATCGGCGCGGTGCGCAGCACCAGCAGCGACTGGACCGTCGGCGACGGTACCGCCGGCCCGGTCACCACGCTCTTGCGTGCGGAGCTGGTGGGTATCCAGTACGGCCGCAAGCCCGACCGCTACGGCTGGATGCACAAGCTCCCTTAGGCCAGCACGGGACGGAGCCGTCCGGCTCCCCGCGGCAGTGCCACGCGCTCGCCGGGGGCCGTGCCCAGCTGGATACCGCCGGCGGCACGCTCCCCACAACGCGCGCGGCACCGGTGGCGCGGGCTGGCTGGTTGCGACGCGCAGGCCGAGGTGGTCGACTGCCTACACGGGGCGCTCGAAGCACGGAGCGGGAGGCGTGGGCTGCGAGATTTCCTGGTTCGGTCCGCTCTGCGACGAAGACTATGAGTTCCTCGGAGTGCCGGACCCCGGCCTGCTGTCGAGCTGGGAACATACCCGCGGTGTCGCGCTCCGCGCCGACGAGGCCGGCTACGACAACCTGCTGCTGCCGTCGAACTACGCGACCGGGATCGACTCGGTCGCATTCGCGGCCGGGATCGCCCCGCTGCTGCGGCGCATGCAGCTGCTCGTGGCCGTGCGGATGGCCGAGATGTGGCCGCCGCAGCTCGCTCGCCAGCTCGCGACCATCGACGAGATGCTCGGCGGCCGGCTGACGATCAACGTCATCTCGTCCGACCTGCCTGGCCAGCAGCTGGAGTCGGCGCCGCGGTACCGCCGCACGCTGGAGATCATGCGGGTGCTGCGCGATCTGCTGAACGGCAGGCCGGTCGACGTGCACGGCGAGTTTGTCCGGCTTGCCCTGGACCCGCCGCGCATTCGCACCGTCGGCGGCTGTCCGCCGTTCTACTTCGGCGGCCTGTCCGATGCGGCGAGGGACGTGGCGGCCCAGGCTGCCGACGTCTTTCTCATGTGGCCGGACACGATGCCGGCGGTCGAGGCGGTGCTCACGGACATGCGGTCGCGAGCCGCGCGGTACAGCCGGCAGCTCAGGTTCGGCTACCGCGCGCACGTGATCGTCCGCAGCACTGAGCGGGAGGCGCGAGCGGCGGCCCGACGGCTCGTATCCCGGCTCGACACCGAGACCGGGCGGCGCATCCGGGATCAGTCGCTGCACGTGGCGTCCGTCGGACAGCTGCGCCAGGGAGAGCTGCGCGAGCTGGCCGACGACGAGGGCTTCGTGGAGCCGAACCTGTGGACCGGCATCGGCCGGGCGCGCTCGGGCTCGGGCGCGGCCATCGTCGGCGACCCCGATCAGGTGCTCGCGAAGCTGCGCGGCTACGCCGACCTCGGTGTGGAGGCGTTCATTCTGTCCGGCTACCCGCACGCGGCCGAGTGCGACCTGTTCGCCCGCCACGTGCTGCCGTACCTGGAGCACGGCCCGCTGCTGCCCCGCCGGGCTGCATAACCCAGCACGCCTGTCGTCAGATCGCGTCGCCGATCGCGAGCCAGGAGGTTCGGTGCCGCCTGCGCTCACGCGCCGGGCCGCTTCGGCGTCGATGAGCTGGAAGCACAGCTCGCTCAGGACGACGGCGAGGCAGGCCTCCACGCTGCCCTCGGCCAGGCCGCGGATGAGCAGGAACCCGGCGATCTCGCCAGCCCGGTCGGGCTCCGGGGCGATGGCCTCCAGTTCCGCCACCACGG
>JBOHCP010000556.1:0-4004 GCA_050698875.1 Streptosporangiaceae bacterium
AGCGAAGGCTGCTCGCCCTCAAGCTCAACCGGTACCAGAACGCCACCCCCGAGAAGATCTGGCGGCACTTCCTGGACGCCACCGGCACCCTGCACATCAACGACCAGGGCGTCACCTGCGCACTCAACCTGCGCAGCCACCACCCCGTCCTCATCGACGCCGGCTTCGCCGACCTCGAAGTCCCCATCCCCTGGTGGGACGGCCGCGCCCTGCGCTTCCGGTTCCCGCCACGCTGACCAGCGGGCCCGGGACAACCTCAACTCAATTATCGCACCGGGAATCGAGGCCAACCGACACCCGCCAGGTGTCCGGAACGAGGTCTGGGCCACTCCGCCGCCAGGCGCTGGCTACCATTGCCGTCGTGTCGCTTAAATTTCAGACGGCGAGAGCGCTGCGCGGCGTCGCGTGGCGCATCGAACGCCCGCCGAAAAGCCGCCGACGGCAAGCTCCCCCGCGACCCCAGGATCTGGCCGCGCTTAGTCGTGACGATTCGTCACCAGGGTCCCGCAAGGCCTCCTGGTTCTTCGAACAATTCCCGCGGTTCTACTGGACGAGCACTACCGCTCCGACCACCGCACGGCTGAACCTGCGCTATGAAGCGATATTCGGCGAGAACCGGGACATCGTCGAGGGCGCGTCGGTGCTCGATCTCGCTAGTCACGACGGCCGCTGGTCGCTCGCGGCGCTCGCGACCGGAGCACGGTCGGTGGTCGGCATCGAGGCACGGCCTGAGCTGGTGGAGGCCGCGAGCCAGAACCTCAGCCGATACGGCTTCGGTGCCGACCGGGTCCGCTTCGTCAATGGCGATATGCACGAGGCGCTCAACACACAGGACTTCGAAGCCGACGTCGTGCTGTGCCTCGGCTTCCTGTACCACACGCTGCGGTACAACGAGCTGCTAGAGGGAATCCGCCGGACCAATGCCAGGCACCTGATCATCGACACGTTCAGTCCGGACATGATGGGGCCCGTCTCGAACGTGAACGTGATAACCGAGGACGCCGACGAGGAGGGGAAGGCTGCGGCCGATACCTACACCCACGGCCCGTCGGTCCTCGTCGGGCGCCCGAACCTGGCAGCGATCCAGACCATGCTGGATGCGTACGGCTACCGGGTGGAGCGGCTTTCGGACTGGGCCGGCCTGCTCCGCGACAACCCCGGAGCGGAGAACTGCGGCGACTACGCCAACCGCAGCCGGATCACCATCCGCTGTGTCGCCACCAAGGCGGTACCCACCGAGGCACGCTAGGCGTCTCGGACCAGCTCGTAGGTGAGGAAGGCCAGGCTGTCACCCACGGTCTGGGCGTGGACGAGACGCATGGCTTTCTTGTCGCTGATCTCGCCGAAGAGGCGCTCGCCCGCTCCGAGCACGACCGGGTAGATCGTCAGCCGCAGCTCGTCGACGAGGTCGTGCTCAATCAGCGTGTGTACCAGCTGGATGCTGCCGTAGACGACGATGCCCCCGTCCAGCTCCTGCCTCAGCTTCGAGACTTCGTTCACCACGTCGCCCTTGAGCACCGTCGAGTTGCTCCACCTGGGCTCTTGGTGAGTGCCAGACACCACGTACTTGGGCAGGCTGTTCAGCCTGTCCGCCCACTCGCCGCTCCGGGCCAGCCACCGCACGGCGAACCACTCGTCACTCCGCCGGCCCAGCAGCAAGGCCTCGGCGCCCAGCGCCTCGTCGAGCGCGAGCTTGGCCCACCGTTCGCGGTCCTCGTTCCCAATCTGACCGAACCAGCCGCCGAGCCTGAAGCCCTCCTCGCCTGTCGGGTCCTGGACCACGCCATCGAGCGAGAGGTTCTCGCTAACGATGATCTTCCCCATCTCGGTTCTCCTTTGGTCGGCATTATCAGCTGCCACCGATGTAGACGCCTCGAGAGCGGAAAGTGGGCGCCGGCCGACCGCCCAGTTAGCCCCTCGGCCGGTGTCTGTCTGTGACCGTGGCGGGGACACGGCGCTGGATGAGCGTGACCCGCGGAGTGGCCGGGCTGTCCGCACCGGATGATCGGCGCGATGTCTTCGCCGCGGCGCTGGCTCAGTAGCGGAGATCCGCCACGAGCCCGTAGTGGTCAGATATCCCCAACGCCGCCGCGGCGAGGCCAGGCGGAGAAGACATAGTCGAAGCGCCGGTCGGGGTACAGGCCGACGGCTGCGAGCGGATTACCGTTGGACCAGGTACAGCCCGGAGAGCCGTCCCGGGCCAGCTCCCAGCTGTCGTAGAACACCACGCCCGGCCGGGCAACAGCTGAACGGCCGGTGAGCATCCTGATCTCGTCGGAATCGGGACCGGCGTTGAAGTCACCGCAGACGATGACCGGGTCGCGACGGGAAGCGACCTCCTCGATGAAGTGAACGAGCTGGCTCAGCTGCTCTGCGATGCGCCGGGGCTGATTCGATTCGCCGCACCGCCAGGACTCGGTAAGGCAGATCACGTCCGGCCGAACCTCGGCCAGGGCGTCTTCCAGGGCAGCTTGCCGTGCTTCCCAGTCAGACCCATACCGTCCCCAGACGTTCCAGGTGGCAACTCGGACCACCGACTCAACGAGCGGACCGTAGGGAGCGTAGGGATCGAAGCTCACCCGCCAAGTATCTGACAGCCCAACCGCGCAGTCAGCGAGCGCCGTCGGCGCGAGCACGCGGCCCGCGACCAGCGCTTCGTCGTCCGCTCAGGCGGGAGCCGGAACGAACAGCTCGAAGAGGTGCCCGTTGGGGTCGTGGAAGTAGATTCGGCCACGACTCCCCAGCGGGTCGGCAGTCTGCCCGTTTGACGGATTGTCTGGGTCGTTGCCAAAGGGCAGGCCGCGCTTACGGAGGTGGTCTATGGCAGCGGCGAGCACCAACTCGGTCACCCGGAATGCGACGTGGTGCGAGTCATGGGGACGAAGCTCAAAGTACGTCAGGCTACTGTCCCCGACGGTGAGATTGATCATCTCGTCCGCAGGCCCGTCCGGCATGGTACGGCCTTCGCCAAGGACGTCACGGAGGAACCGGGCAGAGGCAGCCGGGTCAGCGGCCGGTATGCCGACGTGGTCTATGGCGATACTCATCACTGCATCTCCTCGTGATAATCGGCGAAACGCGCCATCGTCACGGCACGGCCGACGCCCAGTACCGCGAGAAGCTCCGCAGCGGGGTCAGGCCGTCTCAGGGCGAGCAGCGCGTCAAGGACGATTCCCAGCCCGTCGCGGCGGTCCTTGCTGGCGCTCGGGATGCCGGTAAAGATCGCCTTGGCGGCGGGTGTCAGCCGCAGCGGGCCGCCGGATCGGGCGGTGATAGGTCCAGCGCTGATGGAGGCACGGACTCCGACCGCCTCGAGCGCTCGATCGTCCAGGGCATCGAGTGCGCTGCGGGCTGACGCCAGGTCGACGCCGAGTGCGCGTGCCGCCGGGGATTGCCGATCGACAAGCAACGCCAGGACCATGTGCTCGGTGCCGATGACGCGATCTCCGCGGCCGATGGCCTCGTCTCGGGCGTCGCAGTAAGTAGCACCGAAGTTGTAGCGATCGCCGAATCGCTGGTCGCGCAGCTTCGCAGCGCGCCGGTCTCTCAGGCCGCCGATCATCAGAATGCGTCTCCGTACTTGGCGTGCACCGACTGGCGGGTCATCCCTAGCGCGTCGGCGATCTGCTGCCACGACCAACCCAGCCGCCGCGCGGCAGCAACCTGCTCGGCTTCGACACGCTCGGCCATCCTGCGAAGCGCTCCTACGGCTCGTAGCCCCGCCACCGGGTCGCACGACACTTCCGCGGCCTGAGCGCCACCGGTCGTCATGGTCACGGTGTCAGTTTAAACTTACAAGCGACAGAGTGTCAAAACAAACTGACAACCTCGGGGTCAAGCACCCGTACCCGTAGGCGCAGGACTGGCGGTCAGTCACCAGTCCGCTGCAGCTGCCACGCTGCTTCCAGAGCATCTTCGATGGCACCGGCGTCGCCGGTGACGAGGTCAGCGACAACCATCATGTGCTTGACGTACCGCGCCGGGACGCTGAAGGTTCCGGGAAA
>JBOHCP010000557.1:0-3999 GCA_050698875.1 Streptosporangiaceae bacterium
CCTTGGAGACGGTGGCCTCGTGGCCCATCTCCACGTCGTCCTCGCGCACGTCCACGTAGGGGTAGGTGTCGGACCGGCTGACCGTGTCGACAAGCAGCGCGTCGCACTTCACCGTGGAGCGCGAGTGCTCGGCGCCCTCCCTGACCTCAACCAGGCCGCGGTAGGAGGTACGTCCGCCGCCCCTGGCCACCGACTTGGACACGATGGTCGAGGAGGTGTTCGGCGCGCAGTGCACCATCTTGGCGCCGGCGTCCTGGTGCTGGCCGGCGCCCGCGAACGCGACCGACAGCGTCTCGCCCCTGGCGTGCTCGCCCATGAGGTAGACCGCCGGGTACTTCATCGTGACCTTGGAGCCGATGTTGCCGTCGACCCACTCCATGGTCGCGCCCTCGTGCGCGACAGCGCGCTTGGTGACCAGGTTGTAGACGTTCGCCGACCAGTTCTGGATGGTGGTGTACCGGCAGCGGGCGCCCTTCTTCACGATGATCTCCACCACGGCCGAGTGCAGCGAGTCCGAGGAGTAGACCGGCGCCGTGCAGCCCTCGACGTAGTGCACGTACGCGTCCTCGTCGACGATGATGAGGGTGCGCTCGAACTGGCCCATGTTCTCGGTGTTGATCCGGAAGTAGGCCTGCAGCGGGATCTCGACCTGCACGCCCTTCGGCACGTAGATGAAGCTGCCGCCTGACCAGACCGCGGTGTTCAGCGCGGCGAACTTGTTGTCGCCGACCGGGATGATCGTGGCGAAGTATTCCTGGAAGAGCTCGGGGTGCTCCTTGAGCGCCGTGTCGGTGTCGAGGAAGATGACGCCCTTCTCCTCGAGGTCCGCCCGGATCTTGTGGTAGACGACCTCGGACTCGTACTGCGCCGCCACGCCGGCGATCAGGCGCTGCTTCTCCGCCTCCGGGATGCCGAGCCTGTCGTAGGTGTTCTTGATGTCCGCGGGCAGCTCATCCCAGCTGGCGGCCTGCTTCTCGGTCGACCGCACGAAGTACTTGATGTGGTCGAAGTCGATCCCGGACAGGTCCGAGCCCCAGGTCGGCATGGGCTTGCGACGGAAGAACTTCAGCCCCTTCAGCCGCAGGTCAAGCATCCACTGCGGCTCGCTCTTCTTCGCCGAGATGTCGCGGACGACCTCCTCGGACAGGCCGCGGCGCGCGGCCGCGCCCGCGACGTCGGAGTCGGCCCAGCCGAACTTGTAGCGGTCCAGGCCCTCGAGCTCAGGGCGGGCAACTGTGGTCATGCGGAGATTCCTCCGGCCTCGTCGGTTGGTGTGCGGCTGTGCACGAGTGACGGCGACGTGACGTGCGTCGTGCAGATCCCGTCGCCGTGCGCGATGGTCGCGAGGCGCTGCACGGCGGTGCCGAGCAGGCGGCCGAATGCCTCGGTCTCCGCCTCGCAAAGCTGCGGGTACTGCGCGGCGACGTGCGCCACCGGGCAGTGGTGCTGGCAGAGCTGGTCGCCCCCGTCGGCGCCCGGCCTGGTGCTCGCGGAGGCAGCGTAGCCGTCGGCCGACAGCGCGGCCGCGAGCGCCTGGACCCGGTCCTGCGGCGGAGCAGCCGCCACGACCGGCCGGAACCGGCGCTCAAGCTCGGCGATCTGCCGCCGGGCGAACTCGGCGACGGCGCCGGGGCCCGCGGTCTCGGCCAGGAACCTCAGGGCGCTGGTCGCCAGGTCGTCGTAGGCGTGCTCGAAGGCGCTGCGGCCCGCGTCGGTGATGGCAAAGAGCCGGGCGGGCCTCCCACGGCCCCGGCTGCCGTACGTGCGGGCTGTCCGCGCTTCGATCATCCCGTCGGTCCGCAGGTTGTCCAGGTGCCGCCGGACGGCAGCCGGCGTCAGGCCCAGCCTGGCGGACAGGCCGGCGGCGGTGACCGGGCCGTTCTCCAGGATGAGCCGGGCGATCCTGGCCCTGGTACTGGTCTCGGATCGTGCTACGTCGGAGGTGGGCACAGCCCTCACCGCAGCGCCGCTCTGGGTGCGGATATCCGCACGGGCGCCGGCTGCCGCAGCTACCGATCCCACGTTTTTCACAACAACATTGTGCCGTAATTAGTTCCAGGCCCGCAATCGGGGTCGGCACATGGCCTGGATCACACGCTCTGGCCGCCGCCGCGCCAAGAGTGAACCGCGCACTCGGGCTGCAATGTTCCCGCACCGGCTCGGGCCAACCGCCAGGGCACCCGTGCCCGGATGCGAGGATTGCGACGGATGCCCAATGCCTGGGTCGCAACCTGTGTCGATTTGTCCGAGACGATGGCATGATGAGGCCATGCCCGAGCGCGCGGCTGCCGAGTCAGCACCGGCCAGCCCACCCGCCAGCAACCTGGCCGCAGTCGGCGCAGGCATGACGGCCCGCCGGATGTGGACGCTGTTCGAACCTGAGCACACCGTCAGCTACCTCGCCCCTGAGCCCCGGCAGGCATTCGAGCGTGTCCGCCTCCGCGGCTTCGGGTTGGCGCCTGCCGCTTCGGTGGCGGTAGTCGACCGGCTGGCGGACGTCGCCGCTGACCTCGGCGCAGCTGGCCACGTCCTCGGCGCCGCGAACGGTGAGCTGCCGGTACCGGACGAACCGCTCGCCAGGCGCTGGAATGCGGCCAGTACCCGGAGCCGACGATGAGCACACCACAGCGGCAGGTTCTGTCCCTTCTAGCTGACCCGGCGACGCTGCCGGATCCCTATCCGGTGCTGTCGGAGTTGCGGGAGGCTTCCCCGTTTGCCGAGTTCGATGGCGCACTGGTGGTCGTGGGGCGGCACGCCGACTGCGGGGCGGTGCTGCGGCACCCGAACGTAAGCAGCCAGCGAGGCACGTCGCTGCTGGCCCCGGCCTCCCCGCGGCGGGCGAGGGAGCGGCCGTCTTTCCTGTCGCTGGACCCGCCGGACCACACCCGGCTGCGACGGCTGGTGTCCAAGGCCTTCACCGCCCGCACGATCGCGAGGCTCGAGCCGCGAATCCGGGCCATCACCGGCGAGCTGCTGACCGCGGCCGCCACTGCGGGGCAGCTCGAGGTCGTGAGCCAACTGGCCCATCCGCTGCCGGTGCGGATCATCTCCGAGATGCTCGGCGTGCCCGTCGAGGATCACCCGAGGTTCGCTGGCTGGTCGGCCCGGCTGGCGCACTCGCTGCAGCCCGGCTTCGGCGTTGCCCCCGAGGAGGCGCAGGCCAGGGCGGACGGCGCGGATCGCGCCAGCGAGGAGTTCGCCGCCTACTTCCGCGAGCTGATCGCGCTGCGCCGGGCCCGGCCGCAGCCGGACCTGCTCTCGGCGCTGATCGGCGCCGAAGACTCTGGCGATCAGCTCACCGAGGACGAGCTGATCGCTACGTGCGTGCTGCTGCTGGTGGCCGGCCACGAGACCACCGTGGGGCTGATCTCCAACGCGATCCTCGCGCTCCTGCGCCATCCCGACCAGTTCGCGCTGCTGCGGGCGAACCCAGAGCTGGCCGCCAGCGCGGTCGAGGAGACCCTGCGCTACGACGCGCCGGTGCAGCTGACCGGTCGGGTCGCCAGTGGCGGCATGGAGATCGGCGGCGTCACCGCGCCGGACCGGGCCCTGGTCATGGTCCTGCTGGCCGCGGCGGGCCGCGATCCGGCGGCGTTCCCTGACCCGGACAGTTTCGACATCAAGCGCGGCGCGTCGAACCATCTCGCGTTCGCGGCGGGACCGCACTTCTGTCTCGGCGCGCCCCTGGCCAGGCTCGAGGCCGCCATCGCGCTCGGCGAGGTCGCCCGGCGCGTCATCGCACCCGAGCTAGCGCCGGGCGGACTCAGCTACAAGCCCAACCTGAACCTGCGCGGCCCTGACCGGCTGGTCGTGGACTTCGCGCAGATCACCAGCGCAGACCGCCCACTGTTCCCTCGCCGGTGACACGACCGCGGCTGGCGCGGGCGCCTGTCGCCCGGCTCTTGCGGGCGGCGGCCATGCGACCGGCAGCGGCCATGCGACCGGCAGCGGCCATGCGACCGGCAGCGGCCGCCGACGAGGATCAGGTCAGCGACCTGT
>JBOHCP010000558.1:0-3982 GCA_050698875.1 Streptosporangiaceae bacterium
CCGCCTGCTTGTCGATCGCCGCGAGCTCGTCGGCCGTGAATTCCGACCGGCCCGCGGCCGCCAGGTTCTCCTCCAGCTGAGCGACGCTGCTCGCGCCGATCAGCGCCGACGTGACGCGCTTGTCGCCCAGCACCCAGGACAGCGCGAGCTGGGCCAGCGACTGGCCGCGGGATCTGGCGATCTCCGTCAGCGCGCGGGCGTGCGCGAGGTTCGCCGCGCTCATCTGGTCCGCAGCCAGTGAGCCGCCCCGGCTGGCCCGCGATCCGGCCGGGATGCCGTCCAGGTACCTGCCCGTCAGCAGCCCCTGGGCGAGCGGCGAGAACGCGATGCAGCCGATGCCCTCCGCGGCCAGGACGTCGAGCAGGCCACCCTCGATCCACCGGTTGAGCATCGAGTACGACGGCTGGTGGATGAGGAGCGGCGTGCCCAGCTGGCGCATGATCGCGGCCGCTTCCGTGGTGCGCTCCGCCGAGTACGAGGAGATCCCCGCGTACAGCGTGCGGCCGGACCGCACCGCGGTGTCCAGCGCGCCCATCGTCTCCTCGAGCGGTGTCTCCGGGTCGAACCGGTGACTGTAGAAGATGTCGACGTAATCGAGGCCCATCCTGGCCAGCGACTGGTCGAGGCTGGCCAGCAGGTACTTGCGGGAACCCCACTCGCCGTACGGCCCGGGCCACATGTCGTAGCCCGCCTTGGTCGACACGATCAGCTCGTCGCGATACGGCCGCAGGTCGCTGCGCATGATCTCGCCGAAGTTGGCCTCCGCCGAGCCATACGGCGGGCCGTAGTTGTTCGCCAGATCGCAGTGCGTGACACCGAGATCGAACGCCCGCCGCAGGATCGCACGCTGGGTATCGACGGGCGTCTCGCCGCCGAAGTTCTGCCACAGCCCGAGCGATATCGCCGGCAGCTTCAGCCCGCTCCGCCCGGATCGCCGATACGGAACCGTGCCGTCGTACCTATCCGGCGCCGCCACATAGGTCATGCCCCCGAGTCTGCCACCGGTCGCGCGGCCTGTTCGCTGGCCGGCCCGCAGACCCGTATTCTCGGCGGGGTGACCAACGTTGTGCGGGCTGCTGCTGGGCGCAGAACCGATACCCTTGCCCGGCTGGCGGGCGACGCTGATGTGTGGGTGGCCACGGCCAGCGCGGGCCAGCCTCATCTGGTGCCGTTGTCGCTGGCGTGGGACGGCGCGCAGGTGATTCTCGCGACTCCGGCTGCATCGCCTACCGCCAGGAACGCCGCTGCCAGTGGCGCGATACGCCTGGCGCTGGGTACCAGCCGGGACGTCACCATCATCGAGGCAGCGGCCGACGTCGTCGCGTGCACGGACGCCCCGGATCAGGTCGCGCGCTGTTACGCCACCCGGACTGGCTCTGATCCGCGCCATGAGGACCTGCCGCACGTCTACCTGATCGCGACTCCCCCGACCATGCAGGCGCGGAACAGCCTCGCCGAGATAACCGGCCGCACCATCATGCGCGATGGCCAGTGGACGTCAGCCTGACCCGCTGCCAGAAAGCGCCGGACCCGCGGGACGCTCAGCTGGTGCCGGCTTGCGAGCGGCCGCGCTCGATCACCGCGTCACGCCGCCGCGCCACCTCCACGCGGTCGATGCCCGCCGTGTGCCAGCGCGCCCTGGCCCGGCCCTCGATGCCCGCCGCTGCCTCGCCAGTAACCTGCTCCGCGCAGAACGCCGGCTCGGCGCCGGTCAGCACGATCGCCCGGACACCAGGCTGGGCGTCCAGCTCGGCCAGCGTGGCGCGCAGGGCGGCGAGCAGCGCGCCCGACAGCGCGTTGCGCCGGGCGGGTCTGTTCAGCGTCACCAGCGCGACGCTGTCGCGCTGCTTGCAGACGACGTCAGCCACGGCCGCCTCCAGCTCGGTTCCTCGGTCACCGGCCACCAGATCGTACGGCACCGCGCATTCTCCGGTCGGCGGACGCGTCAGCGGCCGGCCAGCGCGAGCAGGTCGTCGATCACCTCGTCCGGCGGCAGGCTGGGGTGCCCGGCGCCGGGCAGGAAGTGGGCGCGGGCGGCCGGCACGTGCGCGGCGAGCCAGGTCCCGTGCGCCAGCGGGACCATGTGGTCCTGGTCGCCCTGCCAGACCGCCACTGGGGCGCCGCCATTGAGCGGCAGCCCCCAGTCCCGGACGAACGCCAAGGCCGGACCCGCAACGGCTCGCTGCGTGTGCAGCACCGGAGGCCGGTGGCAGCAGGGCCCGTCATCCCGCCCGCGGCCGCGGCTGCGCCGGCGGGCGTACCGCGAGGCTGAGCCCGATGGTGACGAGAGTCCAGCCCGCCCTTACCCGCAGCTGCGGGTAAGGGCGGCGTGCCGGCGCGCGCCGCTGCGCAGCCGCGGCCTGCCGCAAGTCGGCCACGTGCTGGGTGGCCAGGTCCGGTAGCTGGTAATGCATGACGACCGCCCTTCGAGACAGTGTTCACTCTTGGCTTTTCACGCCAGCGTCATCATTCACGTATAAGTAAATGATGACATGAACGTGAACACATGGCAAGATGGGGATCGTGACCGAGCAGGACAGCGCACCGAGCGCAGACCGGGTTTCCGAGCACGCGCCCGTTACGACCGTCGAGCAGCTCAAGGCGCTCGCCGACCCGACCCGGCTGGCGATCCTGGAGACCTTGATGGTTTCGGGTCGCGCCCTGCCGGTGATGTCGGTCAAGGAGCTGGCCGAGGCACTCCACGAGCCGCAGACCAAGCTGTACCGGCACGTCCGGGTGCTGGAGTCGGCCGGGCTGATCAGGATCGCCGCTACCCGGATGGTCTCGGGCATCGCGGAGCAGCGCTACCAGGCCCGCCAGCGGGATCTGGAATTCGCTGCCGGGCTGTTGCGCCAGCACACCGACGAGACCGAGGCGATGGCGCTGGCCCTGTTCAACCGCTTCCGGAGCGGATTCTTCGCAGCGTTCCGGGCGTGGCAATCGTCCGAGTCCGACGGTGGACCGCTGGGACACACCACGACGCTGTTCACGGGCGGCGGCCGCCGCACGCCCGCGCAGATAGACGCGGTGCGGGGAAAGCTCGCGGAGGCGATGGCTTGCTTCGACGAAGGCACCGGCGAGGAGCGCGACGCGGTGCAGATGAACGTGCTCGCCGGCTACTTCCTCCAGCGCGACAGCGAGTCGCGCTGACCACACGTCGCCGCGTCGATCGTGCCGCGCGGCGCGGCGCTGGCGTACGGTGATCACGGGGCCATCGAGGAGACGCCGTGCAGATTCCCGTGCTCGACCGCCCGAATAGCTTTGCCCAGCGGCTCTTCACGCCGCTGCCGGCCCGCTACGACCGGCTCGCCGAGTTGCTGTCGTTCGGCCAGAACGGCCGCTGGCGCCTGGCCATGGTCGACCGCATCGTCGGGGCTGACCCGCCGCGCCTGGTACTCGATGTGGCCGCCGGCACCGCGGGGGTGTCGCTGCAGCTTGCCGAGCGCACCGGCGCGCGGGTGATCGGCCTCGACCTGACTCGCCCCATGCTCGCGCAGGCGGCGCGGAATATCACGGCCGCAGGTGCGAACGACCGCGTTACCCTCGTCAACGCCGGGGCGGAGCGGCTCCCCTTTGCGGACGCGTCGGTGGACGCGCTCACCTTTACCTACCTGCTCAGGTACGTCAGTGATCCGCGGGCCGTGCTGGCGGAGCTGGCCAGGGTCGTGCGGCCGGGAGGCGTGGTGGCGAGCCTGGAGTTCAATACGCCGCCGTCGGCGTTCTGGCGGTTCTGGTGGCACGGCTACACCCGCCTGATCCTGCCGATCGCTGGCCTGATCACCGGCGGCAGGCAGTGGTATGCGGTCGGCCGCTTCCTCGGGCCGAGCATTTCCGAGCACTACCGCCGGTACCCGATCGACTGGACGGTGCGCGCCTGGCAGCAGGCGGGCCTGCGGGACGTCGGCTACGCGGTGATGAGCCTCGGCGGCGGCCTGGTCATGTGGGGAACCCGCGCGGGTGGCTGAGCCGCAAGCGGCTGGCG
>JBOHCP010000559.1:0-3974 GCA_050698875.1 Streptosporangiaceae bacterium
GTCCCCGGCCCTGCGGGTGAGCGGCCGGCGGCTGCTGTCCGCCATCCCGGTCCTGTGGGGCGTCACCCTGCTGGCGTTCCTGGTCATGAACGCCCTGCCGGGCGACGCCGCCTCGGCACTGCTCGGCATCAACGCCACGCCGGCCGAGCTCCGGGCATTCTCCATCAAGCTGCACCTCAACGAGCCACTATGGAGCCGCTACGGGCACTGGCTCGGCGGCGTGCTGACGGGCAACCTTGGCACGTCACTGGCCAGCCCCCAGTCGGTCGCGTCGATCATCGGCCAGCGGCTGCCTGTCACCCTCGAGCTGGTCATCTACGCGCTGTTCATCACCCTTATCGTGTCGGTCCCGCTGGCCGTGCTCTGCGCCCGGCGGCCGCGGGGCATCATCGACCGGCTGGCGATGGTGGGATCCATGGCCAGCCTCTCGTTCGCCCCGTACGTGCTCGGGCTGCTGCTGATCATCGTCTTCTCCGTCGACCTGCACGGCGTGTTCCCGGCGCTGTACTCGGCCCCCACGTCGATCGGCAGCAATCTGTATCAGTACACCCTGCCGAGCATCGTGCTCGCGGTGCCGTTGATCGGCTTCTACACCCGGTTCCTGCGCGCCGACCTGCTCGAGCAGATGCAGTCCGAGGACTACATCGTGACCGCCAAGGCCAAGGGCGTCAGCGAGTGGCGGGTGCTCACCCGGCACGCGCTGCGCAACTCCTTCATCGGCCTGCTCACCGTCATCGGGCTCAACCTCGCCACGCTGATCGGCGCGACCGTGATCGTGGAACAGATCTGGTCCCTGCCAGGCATCGGCTACGAGCTGCTCAACGCGATCAGTAACAGGAACGTCCCGGTCATCGAGGGCATCGTGCTCGTCTTCGGCATCGCCGTGGTCCTCGCCAACCTGCTCACCGACCTGCTCTACGGTGTGCTTGACCCAAGGATCCGCCATGTCCGTGCCCGCAGCTAACATCCTCACCACCGCCTCGACGGTGCCGGCCGCCGAACTGGCGGGCCCGGCGCCGCGGGATCGCGGCTGGCTGCGCACGGCCGAGATCAGCATCCCCGGCGGCATCCTCCTGCTCATGCTGTTCTTCTGCTTCATCTGGCCGCTGGTGTATCCCGTGCCCAAGCCTGTCGGCGGCTCGCTGCTCACCACCAATCTGCAACTCTGGTCACCCGGCCACATCCTCGGCACCGACACCGTCGGCAACGACGTGATGTCGCGGATCCTGTACGGCGGCCGGGTGTCGTTCGAGGTGGCGGCCGCGGTCCAGGTCATCGGCCTGGTGATCGGCGGGCTGTTCGGGATGGCTGCCGCCTACCGCGGCGGCTGGACCGAGGCGGTGATGATGCGCATCCTGGACATCTTCATCGCCTTCCCGTCCCTGGTGCTGGTGCTCGCGATCGCCGACAGCCTCGGCCCCAGTGAGCCCCACGTGATCTGGGCGCTGTCGGCGTTCAGCATCCCGGCGTTCGCCAGGGTGGCCAGGGCTGGCACGCTGCGGCTGCGCGACCAGCCGTTCGTCGTCGCGGCCCGGCTGTCAGGGACCAGGTCCTGGCGGATCATGTTCCTGCACATCGTGCCCAACCTGGGGCCGCAGCTGCTGACCTTCAGCCTGCTCGGCGCCGGCATCACGATCCTGCTCGAGGGCGGTCTCGACTTCCTGGGCTACGGCATCCCGCAGCCGACGGCGAGCTGGGGAAACATGATCTCGACCGGGCAGCAGTTCGTCTCGGTCTACCCCATGTACGTGATCGTGCCGAGCATCTTCCTGCTCGTGACCACAATCTGCCTGAATCTCGTGGGCGACGGCCTGCGGGCTCGCTGGAGTGTCCGCTGATGGCCGCCACCGCGGACGCCACAGCTCCCGATCTCCAGCTGCGGCCGAGTCCGCTGCTCGAGGTGTCGGACCTGCGGGTGACGTTCCACAGCCGCTTCGGCACGATATACGCGGTCCAGGGCATCGACTTCACCATCGAGCCCGGTCAGACGGTGGCCCTCATCGGCGAGTCCGGGTCGGGCAAGACCGTGAGCGCGCGCGCCCTCATGGGCATCCTGCCGCGATCGGCCAGGGTGTCTGGCTCGGTCAAGTACAAGGGCGACGAGATCGTCGGGAGCGGCGAGCACGAGCTCCGGAACTACCGCGGCCGCTGCGTCGCCATGGTGTTCCAGAACCCCGAGCGCTCACTGAACCCGACCATGCGGATCGGCACCCAGATCGCCGAGGCGGTCCAGTGCCACCTGCCGGTCAGCAAGCAAGAGGCGCACGACCGCGCCGTCGACCTGCTCCGGATGGTCCGGTTGCCGGCCCCCGAGCGCCGGTTCTTCGAGTACCCGCATCAGCTGTCGGGCGGTATGCGGCAGCGCGTCGTGATCGCGATCGCGCTGGCCTGCGGGCCCGCGGTGCTGATCGCGGACGAGGCGACCACGGCGCTGGATGTCACCACCCAGGCGCAGATCATGGACCTGCTGCTTGACCTGCAGCAGGAGACCGGCACCGCGCTGCTGATGATCAGCCACGACCTCGGGCTGGCCGCGTCCTACGCGGAGGAAGTCATCGTCATGTACGCCGGCAAGGTGGTCGAGCACGCGCCCACCAAAGAGCTGTTCGCCGGGGTCAGGATGCCGTACACGCAGGCGCTGCTCGACGCCATCCCGCGGATCGAGATGGAGCCGCACGTCCTCCTGCCTGTGGTGGGCGGCCGGCCACCCGACCTGGCGGTAATCCCGCCCGGCTGCTCGTTCGCACCCCGCTGTCCCAAGGTGCAGCCGGACTGCCGCGAGACGAGCCCGCCGCTGCGGCAGCACGAGCCCGGCCGCTGGTGGGCGTGCTGGCATCCGCTGGGAAAGGAGCCACGCAGTGACAGCGACCGGTGACGTGACAGCGACCGGTGACGACGTCCTGCTCCAGGTCCGCCACGTCGTGCAGGAGTTCGTGCTGCGCGACTTCGGCGGCGCGAAGGGCGGCGTGCTGCAGGCCGTCGCGGACGTCTCGTTTGACCTGCACGTAGGCGAGACGCTCGGCATCGTCGGCGAGACCGGCTCGGGGAAGTCGACGCTGGCGCGCTCGGTCATCCAGGCGCCACCGCCGAAGCGCGGCGACGTGATCTTCCAGGGCCAGAACCTGGTGCACCTGTCGCACGGGGCGCTCAAGATCGCCCGGCGCAACCTGCAGATGGTCTTCCAGGACCCCTTCACCTCCCTCGACCCGCGGTGGAGCGTGGCCCGCCTCGTCGAGGAACCGCTGGTGGCCTACGGCGAGGGCTCCCGCGAGCAGCGCCGCGCGCGGGTCAGCGAGCTGCTCGACCTGGTGGGGCTCGACCCGGTACGGCATGGCAGCCGGCGCACCAGTGAGCTGTCCGGCGGGCAGTGCCAGCGGGTCGCCATCGCCAGGGCGCTGGCGCTTTCGCCCAAGCTGATCCTCTGCGACGAGCCGGTGTCCTCGCTCGACGTGCTGGTGCAGGCCCAGGTGCTCAACCTGTTCGAGAAGCTGCGCGAGGACCTGGGGCTGTCCTATCTGTTCATCGCCCACGATCTGGCGCTGGTCAAGCAGGTCAGCGACCGGGTGGCGGTCATGTACCTGGGCAAGCTGTGCGAGGTCGGCCCGGTCCGGTCGCTGTACAGCGCTCCGCTGCACCCCTACACGCTGGCGCTGCTGAACTCCATCCCGAGCCCCGATCCCACGGTCGGCCGGCGGGAGACGGCGAGCGTCATCAGCGGTGAGCTGCCGTCGCCGCTTGACCCGCCGAGCGGCTGCCGGTTCCGCACCCGCTGCCCGCGGGCGGCCGACCGGTGCGCGGCCGAGGTGCCCGAGCTGCGGGCGCTGGCAGACGGGCACCTGGTTGCCTGTCACTTCCCGCTGACCGGGACCGGAAACGGGTCCGCGCCCGCCGCAGCCGTGGCAGTCACCGCGCCCGCCGCAGCCGTGGCAGTCACCGCGCCCGCGAGCCCCCCGCCCGCCACCGCGACGCCGGCC
>JBOHCP010000560.1:0-3964 GCA_050698875.1 Streptosporangiaceae bacterium
GAACTGGGCCGGGCGGTGCTGGAGCCGCTGCTGGCCGCCGACGGCGGCTACCGCGGCCCGCGGGTGCCCTGCGGCGCGGGGCACCAGGCACGGTTCGTGTCCTACCGGGTTAAGACCATCGACACGGTGCTCGGCCCGGTCAGGCTGGGCCGGGCGTGGTATCACTGCGCCGCATGCAGGCGCGGACTCGCGCCCCCGGGCGACGCCGAGCTGGGAGTAGGCGGGAACACCATTGTCGCCGGACCTGGCCGCGATGACCGGCCGGGCCGCTGCCGCGCTGCCGTTCGCCGTCGCCGCGAAGCTGGCGGGCGACGTGGCCGGGATCACCCTGACCGGCGAACGAGCCCGCCGCCGCGCCGAGGCCGACGGCCAGGCCGCCGCGGCCGTCATCGAAGCCGAGGCCGCCGCGATCACCGCCCGCAAGCTCACCCCCTGCCAGCGGCAGGCCCGCAGCCAGACATGCTCTACATCTGCGTCCATGGCACCGGCGTGCCCGTCATCGCCGCCGAGACCGAAGGCCGGGCCGGCAAAGGCGAGGACGGCACGGCCCGTACCCGCGAGGTCAAGCTGTGCTGCGTGTTCACCCAGACCAGCCTCGATGAGAAAGGCCGCCAGGTCCGCGACCCGCACCCGCCAGCGCTAGCCAGACCGCCACTGTCGGCGGTGCTCGGTACCGTCATCGCGAGATGACCGAACTGCCGCTGCTGACGGCCTTCCCCGATTGCCACGACTGCGCGTGCTTCCGCGGCGGGTCGGCTGCGGCATGCCTGGCCTGCGCCAGCGGCCAGATGAGCCGGCCCGGACCGGGCGCGTGCCCTGTGTGCTCGCAACGTCTCGTGGCCGACGGGCGCTGTCCGAACGAGCTGTGCCGCCGTCCGGGGCGCCGCATAGGCAGGATCCGCGCGATCGGCTATCAGACCGGCCCGCTGCGCCGCGCGATCCACAGCTACAAGTACGGCGGAGCGCGCAGCTGGTCGGTGCCGCTCGGCCGGCTATTGCTTGGCTGGCTCGAGCAGAACATGATCGCCGACCCGCCTGGCCTCATAGTGGTCAACCCGGGCTTTGCCGGCGCGGACCGGGCGACCGGCGAGGCGCTCGGCCACACCGAGGCCGTGCTGCACGCGGCCGCCGCGGCCGATGCCGCGCACCGGTGGCCGTTCGACACCGCAACGCCTGCAGCCATCGTCAAGACCCGGCCGACACTCAAGTCCGCGGACGCGCAGGCCTGGTCCAAGCGCGTGACGGCGGCCGAGCTCCGTGACGCCCTGAGAGTCTCCGATCCCGGCCGCACCGCCGGCCGGTTCATCCTCGTGTACGACGACATCTGCACGACCGGCGGTCAGCTCGACGCCATCGCGGGCTGCCTGCTCGGCGAGGGCGGTGCGGCGCGGGTGGAAGGGCTCGTGCTCGCCCGTGCGCCCTGGCGCGGCGACCTCGGGCTGGTTCGGCGCTGAGGCACACGACCGTCGACCGGCGTCGCTGGCTACCAGCCGTTGCTTCGGTAGAACGCCACCTCGGCGGCAAAAGCGGTGCGCAGGCCGTTGGTCACCTGGCCGGCTGAGGGCAACGGACCAGCACGGGAGCCCGGAAGCCGGGAAGCGGGATGAGGGCCGATCACCATCGCGCTGACCTTCTGGGGGCACGGCATGACCCTCTTAACCCGAACTTTGCTGTAGCGCTCCGTAACGATCACGGATTGACGTGCGCGGATGGTCCGGCTTTGCCAGAAAATATAGCCAGTGAATCAAGCTAGTTCACCAGTATATATGGTGATTGATTCTGGTATCATGCTGAGATGCCTCCCGGTTCCAGTGCGATGTTCGTGGCCAGGATCCCGAGCCGGTATGTGAGCAAGTCGGGTGAGGAACGGCGCTATGAGAGGTGCTGCTGCGCCGCACGTTCCGCCAGGACGGCAAGGTCAGGCACGAGACGCTGGCGAACCTGTCGCGCCTTCCCGCCGAGGTCGCCGCGCTGAAGGGCGCCACGCTGAAGGGCGCCACGCTGGTCGACGCGCGGGGCGCCTTCGAAGTGGAGCGCCCTGTTCCGCACGGGGATGTCGCGGCCGCGCAGGTGATGGCATCGAAGCTGGGCCTGCCGGGGCTGCTGGGACCCGCGTGCGCCGAGCGGGACATCGCCTACGCGCTGGTCCTGTCCCGGGCGGTGCGGCCGGAGTCGAAGCTGTCCACCGCGGGCTGGTGGGCCCGGGCGGACACGACGCTGGGCGCCGACCTGGGGGTGGCGGGCGCAAGCACCGATGAGGTCTGTGCCGCGATGGACTGGCTGGCCGCCCGCCAGCGCGACATCGAGAAGCAACTGGCGGCGCGTCATCTTCGCCAGGGCGGGGTCGCGATGTTCGGCCTGTCCTCCTCGTGGGTGGAGGGCAGCTGCTGGGAGCTGGCGGCGTTCGGGCATTCCCTGGACGGTAAGCACGGCCGCACGAAGATCGAGTACGGGCTGCTCACCGACGCCGAAGACCGCCCGGTCGCGGTGGAGGTGCTCGCGGGGAACACCGCGGACCCGGTCTCGTTCAAGACCGCGATCAGCCGGGCGCGCGACGGCGCGCGACGACTTCGGGATCGAGAACCTGATTATGGTGGGCGACCGCGGGATGATCACCGGGACGCGGATCGACGACCTGAGGAAACTGCCCGGCATGGGCTGGATCACCGCGCTGAAGGCGCCCGCCGTCGCCGCGCTGGCCCGCGAGGATGGCCCGCTGCAGATGAGCCTGTTCGGTGAGCGCAACCTCGCCGAGATCGCCCACCCCGACTATCCCGGCGAACGGCTGATCTGCTGCCGCAACCCGTTCCTGGCCGCCGGGCGGGCCCGCAAGCGCCAGGCCCTGCTCGCCGCCACCGAGACCGACCTGGCCAAGATCAGGGACGCGGTGAACGCCGGGCGGCTGGAAGACCCGGACAAGATCGGGATCAGGGCAAGCAAGGTGATCGGCAAGCACAAGGCGGGCAAGCACTTCGTCCTCGACATCGCCCCCGGCCGCTTGGCCTGGCACCGCGACGAGCAGAACATCGCGGCCGAGGCCGCCCTGGATGGCATCTACGTCATCCGCACCAGCGTGACCGAAGACATCCTCGGCCCGGCCGCCGTGGTCACCGCCTGCAAGAACCTCAAGCACGTCGAGCGGGACTTCCGGATCATCAAGGCCGGCGACCTGGACCTGCGGCCCATCCGCCACTACCTCACCAGCCGGGTCCGCGGCCACGTCCTGCTATGCATGCTGGCGGCCTACCTCACCTGGCACGTACGCCAGGCACTCGTCGATCTCACCTTCACCGACCAGCACATCCCATCACCCGACGACCCCGTCGCCCCCGCCCGCCGCTCAGCCCAGGCCCGCGCCAAGGACGCCGCCAGGCACAACGCCGACCAACTCCCCGTCCGGAGGTACGGCGACCTGCTCACCCACCCACCCATCCACCCTCGACCGCCAGGCCATCACCTTCAGCGGCCAGCGGATCGAGAAGCTCACCACCCCCACCCCCGTCCAGCGCAGGGCCTTCGAGCTCCTCGGCGCCCCCATCCCCCTCACCTTCCAGTAGCCAGTAACAACCAGCAGCCGACCCAGCTCACAAGACATCGCACCAGGTCAGCGAACAGACCACCGTCAGCAAGATCAAGCAAGTTCGGTTTAACACGCTTGGCCCGTCACGGAAGCGAACTGGCGGGGCGGCGCGTCGGCACGTCCCGGCAGCTCTTGGCGTGGTCCATGGCCGAGCCTAAGTGGCGCTGGCGCTAACTATCAGTGCATGTGACGGTCAATGAACAAGACTAATATCCTTGGGTTGCCATGACCTCGCACGACGGTACCGATGCCGACGCCCGCTACCAGCACCTGGGCGTTCCCGTGTCAATCCCCTCGAACCGTAGAGACCTCGATAGTGGGAGTTGTGGATGCGCGCGGGGGTGTTCTGGTGCGCCGCGCGCCGGGGCGGGGGCAGGCACAGCC
>JBOHCP010000561.1:0-3963 GCA_050698875.1 Streptosporangiaceae bacterium
GCGCTGGCCCTCACGGGTTCGCCGTTGACCATCAGGCTGCCAGCCGTGGTCGCCAGGACAGACTTCCCTTGTTGCGCACTGATGTTCTGCCATACGTGCTGCCACCTTTACCCCGGTGAGCCAGTCAGGGGCGTGTCTCGCTCGCTTGCCTGACAACGGCGGCCTCCCCGTTCCACTGGCGGGTCGGCTCTCACATTTGATCCTTTCGAGGCCTCGTTGGTGTTCGCTTGTGCTGCGGCCCGTATGGCCCGCTGATCGCCAAAGGGACCTTTTCCCGAAGTGCTTCAGACCATTCGTCGCCTCCTGATCCGCCCCGGGTGCTTCCGGCTGGAGCGAGAGTTGCCGGGTGGGATTTGCACCCACGACATCTGTGCACCTTGGCAAGGCACACAATGGAACCGCATCGAGCATCGTCTGTTCGCCTTCATCACCCAGAACTGGCGTGGCAAACCGTTGCTGACCTATCAGGTCATTGTCCAACTGATCGCCAGCACCACGACTGAAATGGGTCTGACCGTCCAGTGCAGGCTCGACGAGAATACCTATGAAAAAGGCATCAAGGTCTCTGACGCCGAGATGGCAAAGCTCAACATCAAGCCCGCCGACTTCCACGGTGAGTGGAACTACACCATCGAACCGCGGAGACCCGCTAACTGACGCCGTTAATTTGTCTCAGGCCCTAAGTAGGAGGTCGTTACGGAATCCGGGTGCTGCGCGACGATCAAGATGAGAGTCCAGCGACAATCAGGATGAGAGTCCGGCCGGGGATGCGGCGGCGGAGGGCGTAGCCCGAAGCCGCGCATCCGCGGTTTGGGGGTGCGCCGTTTCAGGGGCGTGCCGGCGATGGTCGGGCCGGTTGGGTATCGACGGGGTTCTCGATTGAGAGAGGGGGCCCCGGGTGCCCAGCCGACACGTCAACGACCATCAGATGAGGTTGTTCATGAGATACCGACAGAGCGATGGGGTGCCGCGGGCAGCGGCCAAGGCCGGGTTCAGTGCGGCGACCGGCTACCGGTTCGCACAGGATCCGCGGCTGCCCTCGCAGCAGAAGCCGCCGCGGGGGCGCCGCCGCCCGGACCCGCTGGTGGACATCTTCGAGGCGGAGATCGTGCCGATCCTCAGGGCGGCGCCAAGCCTGCGGGCGGTGGCGGTATTTGAGGAAATGGGCCGCCGTCACCCCGAACTCGACCCCCGCGTGCGACGGACCATGGAGCGGCGCATCCGGGTCTGGCGGGCCATTAACGGTCCGGAGCAGGAAGTAATCTTCCGGCAGGTCCATGAGCCCGGCCGGATGGGGCTGTCGGATTTCACCGACATGGCCGATCTCGGGATGAGCATCGCTGGCCAGCCCCTGGATCACCGCCTCTACCACTTCCGACTACCCTGGTCGGGCTTCGAGCACGCGCATGTCATCCTCGGCGGCGAGAGCTATGTCGCGCTCGCTGCCGGGCTGCAGAACGCGCTCTGGGCTCTGGGCGGCAGCCCACGCGAGCATCGCAGCGACAGCCTCTCGGCGGCCTTCCGCAACCTCGCCGCCGCCGCCCGGGACGATCTGACCCGGCGCTACGAGGCGCTGTGTACCCATTACGGCATGATGCCGAGCCGCAACAATCGCGGTGTCGCTCACGAGAACGGAGCGATCGAGAGCGCACACGGCCACCTGAAGCAGGCCGTCCGTGACGCCCTCCTGATGCGCGCCACCAGCGACTTTGCCGATCTCCCCGGCTATCGGCGGTTCATCGACGAGATCGTGGCTCGCAAGAACCGCCGTAATGCGGCGCGCATTGACGCCGAACGCGCCAACCTCCAGCCGCTTCCCGATCGGCGCACCAACGATTACGAGGAGACCATCGTGACCGTCACCTCCGCCGGCGGCTTCAGCTTGCGGAAGGTCTTCTACACCGTCCCTTCACGGTTGATCGGCCATCGCCTGCGGGTCCGACTTTATGATGACCGCCTGGAGTTGTTCGTCGGCGGAACCCTGCTGATGACGAGGCCGCGCGGTCGTGCCCAAGCCAACGGCAAGCATGGCCATGTCGTCGACTATCGGCACGTCATTCACAGCTTGCGACAGAAGCCCATGGCCCTCCTCAACCTGGTCTATCGTGCCCAGCTGTTCCCGCGCGAGGCCTACCGTCGCACCTTCGAGCGGCTGCTCGAGCAGATGCCCGAGCGCGCCGCCTGCCGGATCATGGTGGAGCTGCTCGCCCTCGCCCACGAGCGATCCTGCGAGGTCGAACTCGGCGAGATCCTGGCCGTTGATCTCGAAGCCGGCCACCCGCCCGACATGGCGGCGCTGCGTGCGCGCTTCGCGCCCAACCCGGCAGCGCTGCCCGCGGTGGTCGTCCAACTTGTGCCCTTGACCGTCTACGACACCCTGCTTCCGGGAGCCGTGGCATGACCCAGACCACGCGGCCGATCGACACTCAACGGCTCACCCTCATCCTCCACGATCTTCGCCTGCCCGCGATCAAGCAGGTCTGGCCCGACTTCACCGCCCGCGCCGATCGGGAAAAATGGCCGGCCGCGCGACTCCTCACCGCCCTCGCTGAACACGAGATCGCCGAGCGCGGCCGGCGGCGGATCGAACGTCACCTCGGCGAGGCCCGGCTGCCTCCCGGGAAGACCCTCGATGGCTTCGCCTTCGACGCCGTCCCCATGATCTCGAAAGCGCAGGTCACCGCGATCTGCTCCGGCGACGAGTGGCTCGAGAACGGGGCCAATCTCATCCTGGTCGGCCCGCCCGGCGGCGGCAAGTCGCACTTGGCCGCAGCCATCGGCCTCGCGCTCATCGAGAACGGCTGGCGGGTGCTGTTCACCCGCACCACCGACCTCGTCCAGAAGCTACAGCTCGCCCGCCGCGAACTGAGCCTCGAGGCGGCCATCGCCAAGCTCGACAAGTATCACTTGCTCATCCTCGACGACCTCGCCTACGTCACCAAAGACCAAGCCGAAACCTCGGTGCTCTTCGAGCTGATCAGCGCCCGTTACGAGCGGCGTTCAATGCTCATCACCGCCAACCAACCCTTTGGCGAATGGGGGAAGGTCTTCCCTGATCCGGCGATGACCCTCGCCGCGGTCGATCGCCTCGTTCACCACGCAACGATCTTCGAGATGAACGTCGAAAGCTATCGCCGCCGCGCCGCTATGCAGCGCCGAACCGGTGCCGGGAGGCCACCCAAGTTCGCGACAATCAAGCTCAGCACTCAATCGTCGGCCAGCGACAACCAACCCTCAACTTAGACCTTGCCGCCGACAATCAAAATCGCCTAACACCCACCGGTCGCGACTGTCGTCTCTCATCCTGATTGTCGCCGCTCTCTCACCCAGATCGTCGCGCTATACCCTTCAGAGAAAGCTGTATTGTAAGGCGAAGGCGGAACCTTCATTCCGCTTCTACCTGCTCTACGACAAGATCTGTCGGGCGGACATTCTCGGCCATGCTTATCGGCTTGCCCGCGCCAATGCGGGTGCGCCCGGTGTGGACGGGGAGACGTTCGAGCAGATCGAAGCGGCGGGCGTGGACGCATGGCTGGCGAGCCTGCGTGAGGAACTCGTCCAGAAGACGTATCGGCCCGTGCCGGTGCGGCGGGTGATGATCCCGAAGCCAGGGGGCGGCGAACGTCCTCTCGGTATCCCGACGATCCGGGATCGGGTGGCTCAGACCGCCGCCAAGCTCGTGCTGGAACCGATCTTCGAGGCCGATTTCGACGATGGAGCCTATGGCTACCGGCCCGGTCGCAGTGCGACCGATGCGATCAAGGAAGTGCACCGGCTGATTTGCCGGGGCTATACCGATGTCGTTGACGCCGACTTGTCGAAGTATTTCGACACGATTCCGCATACGGGCCTCCTCAAATCGGTGGCTCGCAGAGTCTCCGACCGGCGTGTGCTGTGGCTGATTAAGCTATGGCTAAAGGCGCCGATCGAAGAGCGGAATGGCAACGGGAAACGGTGCATGAG
>JBOHCP010000562.1:0-3954 GCA_050698875.1 Streptosporangiaceae bacterium
CCACCGGGTAGCCGGCGTTGCAAGGCCAGCGCATCGGCCTCAAAGATGCGACGAGACGGTCGTGCCGACGGCGAGCAGCAGCATTGTGTTGCAAGGCCAGCGCATCGGCCTCAAAGATGCGACATGGCACGCTCGGGTGACCGCGGCGTCACCGTGTCGATGAGTTGCAAGGCCAGCGCATCGGCCTCAAAGATGCGACTCGGTGTCATCGGCCTACGCCGCCGCACTGCGCGGGTTGCAAGGCCAGCGCATCGGCCTCAAAGATGCGACTGCTCAGATGCCGCGTGCGAGGAGTGTGGTACATCGGTTGCAAGGCCAGCGCATCGGCCTCAAAGATGCGACAGCACCCTGGCGCCGCGTATCCGAACGGCGCGCCGATGTTGCAAGGCCAGCGCATCGGCCTCAAAGATGCGACCTGGGCAAACGCTCCGGGGTGGCCCGTGAACCACGCCGGAGCTTCGCTGGCTTCGCCGGCGCGCGCGCTCGTCACGCTGCGTCAGGCCTGCGCATCCGGTAGAGCAGGTGGCTGATCCGCTCGATGATGCCGTTGTCGGTGTCCTCGCCGAGCCAGCGGCGCACTGTCCGCTCCGACACCGGGATGTGGCCGGTGCGGAGCCGGTCGGTGATCATCGACACGGTGACGCCGCGGTCACCCGAGCGTGCCATGAACTCTCGCATGAGCTGCCGGCCCTTGGTCGCGGTGTCGCCGGCGGCTTCCTCGACGTCGGCGAGGCGGGCTGTGATCGCCTCGAACTCCCGGTCAGGGTCGGGCACCGCAGGTGCCATCTTGCGCCCGGCCCGGAACCGGTCCCACCTGGTTTCGTAGTCGTCGCCCCACGCGGCGCGGAGCACCGGGTCGGGGTCGGGCTTGAGCGGGCCGTACCGGCGGGCGATGCCCTCGATCTGGTGCGGCTGGATGCGGAAGAACTTGACGGGGGCCACGCGCGCGTCCCGGTCTTCGATCAGAACCCCGGTGCCGGCGTGCCTGAGCCCGGCGAGGATCTTCGCCGCCTGCTGGTCGTCGGGGATCACGTACGAGGCGTCAGCCTCCGAGATCACCCGCAGCCCGATGCGGATCGCGAACTGCGACTTCATATCCCCGGAGCCGACCATTGACACGGTGCCCCGCTGGCTTGCGATGATGAAGTCTGTTGCCTCGGACCGGCCGAGCTGCACCGCCTCCGACGCCGTCGCAGCGAGGGTGGCGTTGGTGGTTCCCTCGTCGGAGTACCGGGGTCCGCGGCCCTCGCCGAAGATCGACGCAGCCTCGTCGGCGATGACGATGACAGCGGGCTCGTGCGGCAACGGCTCGATCTTCTCCCCGCCCGACCCCGACGCCGCGCGGGCCCTGATGCCGCGCAGCACCGCGGCAAGCATCCGCTCGGTCTCGTCCCGGTCGGTGGCCACCCACTCGACGGGCATGACCGGCGGCCACTGGCCGGGCGGGCTGGTCAGGTACGGCGTCACCCACGGCATCGCCAGCCGGTGCTTGGTGTCGTTGAGCAGGATCAGGCAGTCGACGCAGCGGGCCAGCTGGGCGATCAGCAGGTTCAGCAGCGTGCTCTTCCCCGACCCGCGGAGCCCGACGATCAGCACGCACACCTCCCGCAGGGTGAGCGAGCAGACGGTGCCGTCCTCGTACAGCCCGACCGGGATGGGGTTGCGGATCGACAGCGGCTGCCCGTCGTCGGTGTAGGGCACCGTCTCGCCCAGCACGTCACGGGTGGAGACGCTGAGGATGACATTGCGGGCGGTCTCGCCGGGCTCGAACCGAAGCGACCCGTGCCGCACATCCGCAGCCGCTTCGAGTTTCTCCGTGTCTCCGGCGAGCTTCCGCCAGGTCGTGCCGCCGGTGGCGGGCAGGCGCAGCAGCAGCGCGTACCCGTTGCGGGTCTCGTCCCTCGCAAGTACGCGGACACCGTGGTAGCCGATGCGCTGCAGCAGCCGCGGCCACCGGTTCGCGTCCGCGTTCCGTGCCTGCTCAGCCTCCCGCCGCTTCCTGGCCCGCTCCGCGTTCTGCCTGCTCTTGTGGGCGAGCGGGTAGGTGGCGACGGCGACCAGCCACCCGCCCGCGAGCACCAGCCACGGCACCGGGCCGCGCAGGCTCACCCACGCCGACCAGGCCAGCCACCCGGCCCACACTGACCCGCTGAGGACCCACCAGGCCGCGACGGCGTTCGCGCCGTGACCCCACCGGGCCAGCGAGACGAGCACCAGGGCGACGGCGGCCACCCCGATCGTCCACCACACCGGGTCGAGCCCGGCAGCATGCCCGATGATCGCAACCACGGCTGTCCACACGGCGAGGCTGCTGCCGTGAACGAGCGCGTCCCCGGCCGGGGTGCGCTGCGGCCCGGCCGGGGAACTCGCCTGCCCGGCAGGCGTCTCGTCCACGCCTTCGATTGTCTCCGGTGGTGCGGTCACTGACTACCTCCTGTCACCAGCGCGCTCGAGCGGCAGTTCCGCTGGAACGGTTGCGGTCTTCGGCATGGGGTTGGGCACGGTTTTCGGTTCCGGCCGCGGCGGTTCGGGCCGGGTGAGCGGTGCATGGTGCACGGCGGGCTGGGGTGCGGCCTGCGCGCGCGGGTCAGGGCGCGTCCTGCCCGGCACGTGCTGCGCCTGGGCCCCGGCGCGCACGTTCCTGACGATCACTGCGGTGAGCACGGCAGCGACCGCGCCGATGAGCGCGAGAATCAGCCACGCGAACTCGGAAATGACCAGCGCCAGGACGCCTGCAGCGGCCGCGCCGGCGGCCACCTTGCGTGCCCTGGGTCCGCGCCGTCCCGGTACCGCCGGGCTGGGGGCCTTGTGCCCGGTGCCGGGCCTGGCCACCGGGCCTGGCCGTGCTCTGCCGCGCACCAGTTTTACGCTGCGGACCGGCACGGGCAGGCCTGCGTCGGATAGCGACATGACCAGGTGCGCGCCCGCTGACGGCCGCCAGCTCATCACCTGGCCGTCGTCCGAGGTGCGCTCAGCGCCCTTGTGGTTCACGGTCCAGCTGCCACCCCACGTGCGCTGCGCCGCCGTGGCGATCAGGCACGTCCGCGCGGACCCGCGCTGGGACCGCAGCCGGTCGCCGAACCGGATCGGGATCCTCATGGTGCTCACTGGGTACCTCCGTGATCCAGGCGGCACCGCTGGCCGTCGGCCTTACTGCGATTGCATGGGCGGCAGAGGGTCTGATAGCCGTCGGGGAACCCCTGGTCTGCAAGCCACTTGCAGAACCAGTAGCCGCCGCTGATGCCGAGCACCCGGCGGTGCGCGGTGCCTCCGCCGTGGATGTGGTCGATCTCCGGGTGATCAGTACTTCCGCAGCAGGCACACGAGCGGCCGTAGTGCTCGAGCGCCTTCTCGCGGTACTCGCGGAGTTGGGCGAGTACCTGCTCGCGATTGGCGTCGTACCGGTCGCGCTCCTGCTGACGGAGTTTCTCCCGGTTGACCTCCCGCCACTGGGCCTGACGTGCCAGGGTCGCGCTCCTGCCCAGCCGAGGCGTTCGCGTCGCGGGTGGGCGGTGGCCAGCTGCCCATGCCTGATACGAGCGGGCCTTGCACTCCCGGCACCAGCGGTCTAGACCATCAGAGGACGCCGAGCATCGGCTGAAGTCCGCCAGGGGTCTCGTCTGCCCGCACTTTGAGCAGCGCTTCACTGGTTGTTCCTTACGTCCCAAAACGCCTCGTTGGTCCGGGGCTGCTCGATGCGCTCCAGCTCGTGCTCGTGCCGGGCGCGGTGCGCGGCGTGCGCCTCGCCGGAGAAGTCGGCCATCCCGGCGATGGTGGAGCCGATGTCGTTCAGCCGGTCCGGGATCGACGGGTCCACCGGGTAGCCGTCGGACAGCCGCTGAGCGACCTGCCGGAACGCCTGGCCGGCCGAGGAGAAGAACTCCGGCAGCCCGGCGAGGAACGTGTCGAGGTCGTGTGCGTTTTCCGGCTCGAACGCGCCGATGTGGGTGAGGA
>JBOHCP010000563.1:0-3939 GCA_050698875.1 Streptosporangiaceae bacterium
CGCTGGCGCTCAGTCAGATGCGGCTTGATCACGTCATAGCGGCGGGCCAGGGACTCCATCACAGGGCTCATAGCACAGACCATAAGCATCCCGTGACCGGAAACTAAGTTATTTCGCTACGACTCCTTAGACGGCGACCTTGCGGGCAACCAGGTATGCGGCCTCGGCCGGCGGCAGCCGTTTGGTGCCCGGACCCGGACCGGCAGAGGTGCGAACCGCGTTTGTCAGCGTGAGTTTAACCAGGTCACTGACCGGCCCGACGTCGGCGGTCACGGTCGTGCTCTATCCGGACGCATTCGACCGGCCGACACCCCTCGCCGAGGGTCTCGCGGGCGTTGGTGGCCGGGTTCACGCTCATTCGGTAGGTGCCGCCGGCCCCCGTGACCGAGGCGAGCAGCGCAGCGTCCGCGCCGACCAGGGGCCCTGGCCGGCACGCGATCTAGCCGGCGAGGGTTCGCGCCTCTGCACCGATGGCGTCGGAAGCCTCCGATGCATAGCCACCGGCGAGGGCAAGCGAGCGACCGGGCGATGAAGCTCGGCGACTACACGGACCGCTGGCTGAGCTGGCAGACTGACCTGAAGCCGAGGACGCGGGAGTCCTACGCCGAGGCGTTCGAGCTGTACTGGAAGCCAGCACTCGGGCACGTCCGGCTGTGCGACCTGACCGAGTCCACATCCGCGACGCCGACGCCGCGATGCGGCTGCTGAACATCCCGGCCGAGGCTGGCGACCGGTCCGAGATGCTGCGCCGACTGGCCGGCGTCCGCGCTACCGTGCCTCACCTGCGAGGCACGCGGGTGCGGCACGCGCCGCTGTCGGAGACCAGGATCAAGAGGATCACCGCCCCCCTGATCACCGCCTTGAACCAGTGCAAGTCGCTGACGGTCAACCCGGCGAAGGGCACCACCGGCAAGGCTAAGAAGACCAGGCCCCTGCTGTGGACCGGGCCTCGCGCCGAGCGGTGGCGCAGGACCGGTGAGCGGCCGAGCCCGGTGATGGTGTGGACGGCCGAGCAGACCGGTGCGTTCCTCGACTCGATCGCCGGCGACCGGCTGTATCCGGCGTATCACGTCGCCAGCTACTGGGGCTGCGCCGCGGGGAGATCGCCCGGCTGGAATGGGCCGACGTCGACCTGGCCACCCGGAAGCTCCACGTCCGCCAGACGAAGACCGACGCGGGCGACCGGATCATCACGATCGACGCGGGCACCGCCGCCGTGCTGACGAACTGGCAGGGCCGCCAGCTACTGGAGTCGGCCGAATGGGACGACGGCTGGCAGGATTCCGGCCGGGTGTTCACGAAGGAGGACGGCACCCCGCTGCGCAACGAGCTGTCCGAGCACCTCGAAGTGCTCATCGGCAAGGCCGGGCTGCCGCCGGTCCGGTTCCACGACCTGCGCCACGGCGCGGCCTCGATGCTGGTCGCGGCCGGCCAAGGTCGTGTCGGAGATCCTCGGCCACTCGAGGGTAAGCTTCACGCTCGACGTCTACACAACGGTTGCCGACGAGCTGTCCGAGGCAGCAGCCACCGCGATCGCCGCGTTCATCCCACGGCGAGTCATCAATGAGTCAGCCGAAGGAAGACGATCATGAAAGTGATAGTTAGCTGGAGCCCGGCGGCCAGCCAGATTCCGGAGTTCGCGCAGATGGCGGAGGCGGACGGGAATCGAACCCGCCGGCGACGCGGAGCGCCGCCCACCGGTTTTGAAGACCGAGGGGGCCACCAGGCACCCGGACGCCTCCGGGCCTGACGTTACCTGGCATCGGGTGCACTGTGACGACAGGCCCGGCGCGGCACACGGCGGCCGGGCCAGGCTGCTATCTACCGGTTACATTGAGCGATGTGCCCAGCCTCGCGGAGTACCGGCTCACTCAGTACGCGCGCGGCGGCGGCTGCGCGTGCAAGATCCCGCCGGGCGAGCTCGAAGAAGCGGTGCGTAAGCTGCTGCCCGACGAGCCGGGCACCGACCTGCTCGTCGGTATCGAGCACGGCGACGACGGAGCCGTGCTGCGGGTCAGCCCGACCTTGGCCCTCGTGGTGACCGCCGACTTCTTCACCCCGGTCGTGGACGACGCCTACACATTCGGGCGGATCGCCGCTACCAACGCACTGTCCGACATCTACGCGATGGGCGGCGAGCCACTGGTCGCCCTGAACCTGCTGGGCTGGCCGCGGGACACCCTGCCCGGCGAGCTGGCCGGCGAGGTGCTGCGCGGCGGGCTGGACGCTGGCCGGGCCGCCAACTGCCATGTGGCCGGCGGGCACAGCATCGACGACCCCGAGCCGAAGTACGGTATGGCGGTCACCGGTGCAGCCAACCCGGACGCGCTACTGCGGATCGACGCGGGCCAGCCCGGCCTGCCGCTCAGCCTGACCAAGCCACTCGGGATCGGCGTGCTCAACTCCTGGCATAAGGCGACCGGTCAGGTCAGCGAGGCCGCGCTCGAGGTGATGACGACGCTGAACGCGGCCGCCAGCAGGCAGGCGCTGGCCGCGGGGATCACGTGCGTGACGGACGTCACGGGGTTCGGCCTGCTCGGCCACCTGTTCAAGCTGGCGAGGGCCAGCGGGGTCACGGCCGTCATCGATCACACCGCGGTGCCCTACATCGACGGCGCCAGGAAAGTCGCGCGCGCGGGGTACATGCCCGGCGGCTCCAAGCGCAACCTCGACTGGGTGCGCCCGCACACCGACGCCGGCTCCGTTCAAGAGGACGAGCTGCTCTTGCTCGCGGACGCGCAGACCTCCGGCGGGCTGCTGGTCGCCGGTGAGCTACCGGGCGCGCCCGTAATCGGGGAGCTCGTCCCGCGCGGCGACAGCGTGCTCGTCATCCGGTGACGCGCCCGCAGACCAGCGGCACCAGACGCGTTCCGCGACAGACACGGGCCGACCTGTATCGCTGAGCCAGCGGCGGCGACCAAGCCCGGCTCCGGTCAGCCGCCGACGATGGCGGTGAAGTCGGCCGGCGCGATGTTGCCGCCCGACAGCACGACGGCGGTCCGGCCCGCCGCGCCGACGACGCCCGACAGCAGCGCGGCGAGCGGCACCGCGCCGCTCGGCTCCACAACGATCTTCAGCCGCTCGAAGCAGAACCGCATCGCGTCGACGACCGCGTCCTCGGTCACCGTCACCACGTCCTTGAGCAGGCGCGAGTTCACCGCGAACGTCAGCTCCCCCGGCTCGGTCGCCCGCAGCCCGTCGGCGAGCGTGTCCGGCTCGGGAATCATCACGCGATGCCCGGCCCGCATCGACCGGGCGGTGTCACCGGCGGCGGCCGGCTCGACGCCGATCACCGCCGCGCCCGGCAGCAGGCCCGTCACAGCGGTCGACACCCCGGCCGCGAGCCCGCCGCCGCCAACCGGGACCAGCACCAGCTCCACGTCGGGCGCCTGGTCTGCCAACTCGACGCCGATGGTGCCCTGCCCGGCCATCACGTCGTAGTCGTCGAACGGCCGGATCAGTGTCAGCCCGCGGTCGGCGGCAATCGCGGCAGCGACCTCCTCGCGAGTCTCGGTGGCCGGGTCGTAGCGCCGGAGTTCCGCGCCGTAGCCCTCGATCGCGGCGAGCTTGGCCCGCGACCCATTCGCCGGAACGACGACCACGGCGCTGATGCCGAGCAGCTTGGCGGCCAGCGCGACCGCGGCGCCGTGGTTTCCGGACGAGAACGCGACCACGCCAGCGTCCCGCTCCGCTGGGTCGAGCACGGTCAGCCTGTTGTACGCACCGCGGAACTTGAACGACCCGGTTCGCTGGAAGAGCTCCGCCTTCAGTTGCACCCGCGCCCCGCAGCGCCGGTCGAGCGTTCCCGAGGTCAGCACCGGCGTGCGATGCGCGACGCCGACCAGCCGCTCCGCGGCCGCGATAACCCGCTCCAGGGTCAGTTCGTCCGTCACGACCGTCAAGCCTTCCCCTCTGCTGCCTGGCCTTTCACCCTATAAG
>JBOHCP010000564.1:0-3923 GCA_050698875.1 Streptosporangiaceae bacterium
GGCCGGCATCGTGCGCGGGCGGGTGAACGCGCTGCCTGTCGGGGTGAGAGGGCCACGGCCGCGCTCTGGCGCTGGTGCCTGTCGGCTAAATGCGGAGCGGGAGCGTCCGGGCCGGCCCGCGCTCAGAACCAGAGGACCGGTTCCGGAGAGCTGGCTGCTCTCCCGCAAGCGAGTGCATGTGCCGGCGCGGCTGCCTGCGGCCTGGCCGGTAATCAGCCGGCAGTCATCTAACGACGTGCTGGCGCGACGTGCTGGCTGTTCGCCTGTACGCCTGGGCCGTGCTTGTGATCGCTTTACGCCAGGGGGCGTGCCGGGGCGCGGCTGATCGCGCTGTGCGGGTCGGATAGCCGGGGATCCGGACGATCTGAACGCCGTCCACGGTGAGGAGAAGCCGAGGTCGAGCAGGAGGGCGATCGGGCCGAGGCGGGCGCGAGCCTGCAGCGCGGACGACCAGGGTCCGGTCCTGGCCGGTTGGCCGGCCCGGCAGCTGCCGGCACCTGATGCCGCGCCTGGGACCGCGCACGCGCCGCCCTGGACCAGGCGAACCTGGAGGCCGTGGCCGGTGGACGGTCCTGACCTCGCGCCCGGCGCAGGCTGGCAGCGATCTGAAGGCGGACCTCGTACTGGCCGGCCACCGGGGCTCAGGTGATCCGCTGCTGGAGGCGTTCACGGTGCCGCTGGCGGACGCTTTCGTCTGAGCAGAGGCCGGTGCCGCTGCGCTTGAGACATAGCAGGCCAAGCAGCGTCCCATCCGGCCCGGCAACGGCAAGCCGGCGACGGTCGGAGAGGATCAGCTGCTGCAGTGCGGCATCCGCAGACGCCGTCGGTGCGATCACCCGCCCGTTCAGACGGCCAAGCCGGGCAGCCGGCTCTGAATCGGCCGCCTCCGGGCCGAGGTCGGCACGGTCAATCACGGTGAGCAACCGGGTACCGGACATGATCAGGATGGCGTGCACGTGATCGTCGGCGAAGAGCTGGCGAACGTCGCCAGCCGTACTGTCCTCATGACAGAGTTTCGGGTGGCGCACCATCACGTCAGCGACGGTATCCATGCACATCGCCCGGAGCGTATCGTCAGGCTCGGCGACGGCGTGAATCCCGCCGCTGTCAGACCTGATCACCACTGCCTGTCCGCCGTTCGGATCGGGCGCCGGGCGATGCTCGGTACCCGTCTCGCCGGGGTTCGCGGCAGCCTCGGTGGTCCGCGCCACGGTCAAGGCCGCTTCTTCTCGGTGGTCTTCTCGTAGGCCGGCGCCGTGCCGGGGGACGACGCTGGGACCCCGGATGCGGGTTGCCTGGGATGGCGGGCGAGCCGGGCGAGGAACGCGGCGGCCACCAGCGCCCAGGCCGCAACGGCGATCCAGAGCATGAACCGCGCGACGGGCTCCATGAACGCCAGCCGGGCGGCTTTGCCGAAGGTCAGCGTGGCCACGCTGTACATGCCGAGGGGGAAGACCACGCTCCACAGGGCGGGCTCGTAGGTGAGCGGCCAGTGCCGCCGGACGTGCCGCCACAGGCCGAGGATGACGAGCAGCGGGATCCACCAGGTGCCGAATGCCCACAGCGCGAAAGTGAACCCCTCGACAAACCCGGCGGTCGCCCGCACGACCGGAATGCTTGCGGGGAGAGCGAGATCCCGGGCGCCGGCCAGTACCGAGATCGCGGTGGCGCCCATCAGTATCCAGTACGGCGGTCCGAGAGTAGCGGGCGTCATGGGGACGGTGAGCCAGCGCAGCAGGATCAGCGCGACGACCATCAGGTACAGCAGCAGGCCGACGCACCACAACCCGGTGGCTACAGGCGCGAGCAGCAGCGACTGCGACGGCCATGCCGGAACCAGGATCGCCGCCACGATCGACAATGACTGGGTGGCCACGATCCACAGCAGCCAGGAGCCGTTGACGCCGCCGAGGACCGAGCCGCTGGCGCGGGCAAGCATGAGACTGGCGGGCACGCCGTAGGTCAGCAGCAGCCACACGGCGGCGGCCAGGACGGCCAGGATCGCGGTGGCCATCGGATGCCCGGCGAGCGCCAGCCGGACTCCGAGCACGTCCAGGCCGGCGGTGATGGTGAAGAACCCGAACACCCGGTCCGGGCCCCGGATGTCGGCGGCCACGCCGGAGCGGAACTGCGCCAGCCGGGCGGTTAGCGCCACGGCGAGCACGACGAGCTCGGCGACGGCGGCGGCCAGCAGCGCCAGCGACAGCCAGGCTGGCCCGAGCAGGTAGGTCCCGGTGGAGATGATGCCGGTGGCCATGACGAACGCGAAGTAGCCGGGGTGCAGGTCGCGGACGGCGGTGGCGGCCCAGCCCTGTCGTGCGTGCGCGTCGGCTCCGGTGATCACAGCGGCGATTGTCCCGGATCTGGCGGCGGCTAGTATCGCACGCCGATGCGCCGCCAGCGGCGGCCGCTGGTTCCCGGCTCGGCGGGCGCCACGGCCTTGCGGCTGCGGTAGACGATGTAGGGCCGCCACAGGTACCACAGCGGGGCGCTCCAGGCGTGCACCAGCCGGCTGAACGGCCACACCGCCCAGATCAGCCACGCGGACGCGGCGTGGACCTGGTACACGATGGGCGCGGTCGCGATCGCGGTGACCTCGGGAGAGCCGCTGAACAGGCCGCGGAACCACGGCGCGACGGTGGTGCGGTAGTCGTAACCGTGGCCAAACAGGTTGACGAACACGGTCGGGACGACACCGGTGACGATGATGATCAGCAGCAGGATCAGCGCGACGTAGTCGACCGGGCTGGTGGTGGCGCGCACCCGCGGCACGAGCAGCCGTCGCCCGGCTAGGATGACCACCCCGGCGATGATCAGCACGGCGGCGAGCGTGCCGGCGCCGGCCGAGAACCACCGGTAGGCCGTCTCGGGGATGCCGATCGCCCTGATCCAGCGCTCAGGGATCAGGACGCCGATGACGTGCCCGCCGATGGCGGCGAACGTGCCGTAGTGGAAGACCGGGGACCCCCATTTGAGCAGCCGCCGTTCCTGCAGCTGGGTGGAGCGGCTGGTCCAGCCGAACTGGTCATACCGCCATCGCCAGACGTGCCCGACGACGAAGATGCCGAGCGCGAGATAGGGCACCGCCACCCACACGAAGATCTGCCACGCGCTGGCGCTGCTCATCGCGCGGTCTCCGTTCCGCTCAGGTACCCCGGTGGCGCGAACGGTTCAAGGCCGACATCCTCGGCCGGCGGTCCGGACTCCCAGAATTGCCGCACCAGCGCCAGGTCTGGCCGGCGCAAAGCGGGGAGCTGAGCGCAGACGGCCTCGATAATGTCGGCGTAGGGGGACGGGGCGTCGCGCAGCGCCCGCAGCAGGAGCTCGAGGTCGGCGCGGTGCGCGCGCAGCATTTTCTCGCCGCCCGGGTGCAGCGCGGCGAAGTCGAGCACGAGCGGCAGGTAGTCGGGCAGCTCGCTGTCCGCCGGGTCGAGCCCGGCGGCCCGGTAGGCGGCTTTGAAGGCCAGCATGGCCATGCCGCGCTTGCGGGTGTCGCCGTACCGGTAGTAGGTGAGGTACAGCGCGCACCGCCGGCGCAGGTCGAAGGTCTCCACGTAGTGCTGGGCGACCTCGGATGGCGGGGTATCCCGCAGCCAGTGCAGGAACCGGCGCAGGGGATCCGCGCTCGGCCGCGGCAGCCGTGCCGCCTCGGCCTCGAGTACGCCGAGGCCGTCGAACAGGGCCGTGGTGGGGTACTGCAGCAGCACCGACGCCAGCTTGTACGGGCTGACGGTCATGACTCACCGCGCGGGGATAGGTCGAGGTGCAGCCGCCCGTCGTCGTCCCGGAATTCCTGGCCGCTAGATGATCAATTCCAAGGTCTAACGGCGTGTCGCGCCCTGTTTGCGGTGAAAGGGTGCCCAGGATCGGCGTTGGAACTCAACGCCGAGCCTGGAGGCCCTCGTGGACGCCGACCTGGACAC
>JBOHCP010000565.1:0-3921 GCA_050698875.1 Streptosporangiaceae bacterium
CTTGATCATCTGGTCGTAATTGCGGACGATGAGGTCCCAGTCGATGGGCCGCTTCTTGAGGATCTTCTCCAGCCTGGGCCATGCGGCCTGGTTCGGGCCGGGGGCGTAGAGCTGGATCGCGCCGATGTTCTTCAGCCGGGGCAGGAGCTTGAAGCCGAGCAGCTCGGTGAAGGCGAACCCTACGAGGCTGGCCCCGTGGGTGTCGGTGTAGTTGGCCTCGATCTCCGCGTCGGTGCCGTGCCGGAGCAGGCCCTCGATCATCGCGGCGACCTCAGACGACGAGCAGGACTTGAGCTGGGAGTAGATGCATAGTCGTCCACGCTCGACGTGCCAGTAGATCATGACGCCGTAGCCGCCGTACCGGGCGTGGAACTCGGTCATCAGGTTGGAGTCCCAGGAGGCGAACCGCTTGGAGTCCGACGCGGTGCTGGTGGCCTGGCCCCACCAGGCGGGGTCGCGGGCCTCCAGGGTGGCGTTGACGACGGAGGTGACCGCGCGCCGCAGGTTCTCGCGGGTGACGTAGGTGGCGCGGACGTGCCGGAGCTCGGCCTCGCCCTGGCCGTGCTCGCCGGTGACGGCCATCTGCCGGATGCCCATGTTGGTGCCGAGCGCGAACAGCACCAGCAGCAGCCGCCGGTTCAGGGTGGCGCGGTCCAGCATCTCCCGGCTGGCGACTGAGGTGAAGGAGCCGGTGAAGCCGGTGATGAACGCGGTGTCCTTCAGGATGTCGAGCAGGTCGATGGTGCCCCACCGGCGCTCAACCTCGGCCTTGAGCGCGCGCAGGTTCCCGGGCTCGGGGAGCTTGTCGAGCTTCGGGACGCTCACCCAGGGGCTGCCCTGCCGGGTGATGATCCGCACCCCGCCGGTGGTGCCCCTGGCCAGGCCCGTGTCGAGCCGGGTCAGCGCCTCGCCGAGGCGCTTCCGCAGGCCGTCCACGAAATCCGTGGCGTCCAGGGGCTTGCCCAGCTCAGCGTAGTGGACGTCGCGGTTGTCCTCGAAGTCGCCGGGCAGGTCCTCGTCCGGGTCCTTCCACCGGCCCGCGCCCTGGACGTAGACCTCGCGGCGCCGCAGCGCGTCCCGCAGGGCGATCAGCACGCACAGCTCGTACGGGATGCGCTCCACCCGTCCGTCGTCATCGACGACGCCGTCCATCCACGCCTTCGGCACCACCCCGTCGACCGGCACCTTCTCCCCGGCCGCGTAGAGCCTCTGGTCGCTGTCGGCGCCCGCGTACCGGGCCAGCAGGCCGATCGCGTCCATCACCGGCCGGTAGGCGCTGTTGTTGCACCGGAACTCCAGCGCGGCCAGCAGCGGGGCGAGCATCCGCCGGTAGTAGTGCGAGTAGGAGCCGCGCAGCTGGTAGCGGACCCGCTCGGCCACCGCCCGCTCGGTCGCCTTCAGCTCCCTGGCCAGCGCGCTGAGCGTCTTCACGCCGCCCGGCACCACCGGGTACACCGCCTCCCGCACGGTGTCGTCGGGGTGCCCCAGGGCGGCATCGACGATCCTGGTGAAGATGCCGCGCTTGCCCGGCACGTTCGCCAGCGTCCCGATGAGCTCCTTCTCCACCCGCCGCTCCGCGCGGGCGTTGATCCGGTGGATCAGCCCGATCAGCAGCTCCACCAGGCCGTCGACCAGCTCGGCCTGCCGGGTCCAGCACAGCGCCGCCAGCAGCGTGTACCGCACCGCCGGATCCGGGCAGTCGGCGAAGTCCGAGGGGTACATGCGCACCGCCCGTGCCCGCCAGGCCGCCACGATCCGGTCCGAGGAGTCCGCGAATACCGTCTCGGCCAGCCCGAGCGCCCGCACGGTGGACAGCTTGCCGATCTCGGCCAGCAGCGTGTCCAGCCCGAGCGGCCCGGGGTCGGACTTCAGCTCCGCCAGCACGTTCGGCCGGGCCAGCAGTTCCTCCAGCTGCCCGGTGACTGCCGGCCCGAGCCTTCCGGCGACCGCCGCGGCGAAGGCCTCGTCGAACTGGCGGCAGCCCGAGGCCACCACCCGCTCGACCTGGCCGGCGGTCGGCGGCTCCACCTTCTCACTCCGGCAGCGCCGCCGCACGGCAGCCGCCAGGCGGTCCCGGTTCGTCTCGGCCGGGCACAGCTCATCGGCCAGCCACCGCGCCCACCGGTCCTCGTCATCCTCGGCCGGCGGCCGCGTCCCGTACGCCTTCCGGATCTGCGCCCTGTGGTACTCGATCGTCCGGCCGCGCCAGGAGTACCTGGCGAACAGCGCGGGCGCGACTTTCACCAGCGACCCCAGGTAGTCCACGGCAGCCTGCGGGACCTCTTCCCGGTAGGCCGGGAACCGGCCCTCGATCTCGTAAAACTTGAGCATTACCGAGAACCCGAGCCTGGTCACGCCCGCCTTGTTAGCGATCAGCTTCCAGTCACCCCCGGCCAGCGTCCACGCGCCGATCAGCTCCTCTGGCTCCCACTCAGCCTGCACCCCGCGGCCCCCTAGTCAGCGATCACCAAGGACGATCGCCAACCACGATCCGGAACCGCGAGTACCCTACCCGCCGGTATGCCTCACTTGAGACCACTACGTGCCGAATCCGATAGGCAAGGCAGTCGATGGGTCTTGGCGGCGTGGGGTTCCCGCGAAACTTGAGCCGTAGCCGGGGTGCGGGTGGTCACGGGCCGGCGTTGCTGGCGACAGGTGTGCTGCCCGTGCGCCGGCCGGCGCCGTGACCGGTTCCAGGGTGGCGGATGCCGGGCGTGATGTCCAGCCGGGAGCCGGCCGGGGTTTCGGGCGGGCTGCGGGGAATGGGTGGCGGGCGTGAGCGGCCGGAGGGCATGATCGTCGCGTGCTGCCCGTGACGCCGTATTCTCTTTGGTGCTTCGTGCCCGGAAGGCAGTCTGGCGCTGGGGGCGGTCTTGCGGGCTGGGGTACTGTCGCTTCGAGCACGCCGATCAGATTCGGCTTTCTCCCGTTCCGCCCCCGGGCAGCCTCGTTCCTGCTGGTATCGGTATCTGAGGGAAAGCGAGGCGGCGATGGCCGCGGAGAAGAAGGACGCGAACGGGAGGGGCGGCACGCCGGGCGGCGCCGCCGGCGTGGCGGCCGGGCACGGCGGTGATGGCGCGGAGGTGTCCGAGGACCAGGTGCGGGTCATCGAGCGTTCGGCCGCGATCGATGTGGCCAAGGGGTCGGGGATGGTGTGCACCCGGGTGCCGGGGAGCCGCCCGGATCGCCGGCGGCAGAAGGTGTGGCAGGTGCCGGCCTTCTATCACGAGGTGATCGCGCTGATGGATCACCTGCGGTCGGAGGGCATCCAGCGGCTGGTGCTCGAGTCCACCAGCGACTACTGGCGTATCTGGTACTACCTGGCCGAGGCGGCCGGGCTGGAGGTGTGGCTGGTCAACGCCCGCGACGTCAAGCACCTGCCCGGGCGGGGCAAAAGCGACCGGCTCGACTGCGTGTGGCAGTGCAAGCTGAACGAGCGGGGGATGCTGCGCCGCTCGTTCGTGCCGCCGGAGCCGGTCCGGGACCTGCGGGCGCTGACCCGCACCCGGTCCCGGCTGGCCCAGGACCAGGCGCGGCACCAGGCCCGGGTGGAGAAGATCCTGGAGGACGCGCTGCTGAAAGTCTCGGTGGTGATCTCCGACCTGTTCGGGGCCAGCGGCCGCCGGTTCCTCGATGCCCTGGTCGCCGGGGAGCGCTCCCCGAAAGCGCTGGCCGCGCTGGGGGACAAGCGGCTGAAGGCCAGCCGGCAGGAGCTGGAGGACGCGCTCACCGGCCGGTTCCGCGACATTCATGCCTTCGAGATCGGGACCCACCTGCGGCTGATCGACGTGATCAACGAGGAGATCGCCCGCCTGGACCAGGCGATCGGGCAGCAGCTGGCGGCCGTCCCCGGCACCGCGCCGGCCTGCACCGCCTGCGGGCTGGCTGGCGGCGGCCACGCCCCCGGCTGCGCCGATGAGC
>JBOHCP010000566.1:0-3917 GCA_050698875.1 Streptosporangiaceae bacterium
CAGGTCGCTGCGGCTCCTCGACGAGAAAGCCGGTGCGCAGCAGCGTGCGGACGTGGTACAGCACGGTGGCCGGCCGCTGCTCAAGGGCGGCCGCGAGTTCAGAGTTGGTGCGCCCGCGGTCCAGGCACAGCCGCAGGATGCGAATGCGCAGCGGGTGAGCGAGCGCCCTTGCCTCCTGCAGCGTCGCCGGCCGCCGGGGAGTGGGCGGCACGCCGTCGGCGGGCGCGGCTGCGGCACGTCCTGACATGAAGATCAGCGTACCAGTTGACAACTGTCAATCGATTGACGACACTCGGCTGGTGACTGTCGGCTCTGCAACTCCGCGCGGTCGCCTCTGGCGGGACAGCGGCAAGCTCATCGGTCAGCGTGACTTTCGCCGCCTGTGGTTCGGGCAGAGCATCAGCGAGCTCGGCAGCCAGGTGACGACGCTGGCCCTGCCGTTCGCAGCCGTGCTCGTGCTGCACGCATCCACGCTCCAGGTGGGGCTGCTCACCACGGCGGGATTCGCGGCCTTCCTGCTCGTGGGCCTTCCGGTCGGTGCCTGGGTCGACCGGCTGCGACGCCGGCCAATCATGATCGCTTCGGACGTGATCAGGGCCGTCGCGCTCGCCTCGATACCGGTGGCGTACGCGCTCGGAGTCCTCAGCCTCGCCCAGCTCTACGTCGTCGCCTTCATCACGGGCGTGGCCAGCGTGTTCTTCGACGTCGCCTACATGTCGTACGTGCCCAGCCTGGTCGGCCTGGACCACGTCGTGGAGGCCAACGCCAAGCTGCAGGTCAGCGTCTCGCTCGCGCAGGTCGGCGGGCCCTCGGCGGCAGGCTTTCTGATCGGCGTGCTCGGCGCGCCGGTCGCGTTCCTGGCCGACGCCGCCAGCTTCGTGGTCTCGGTCCTGTCCCTGGTGGCCATCAGGGAGCGGGAGCCGGTGCCCGTAACGGCAGGCCCGCGCACGATGCGAGCTGAGATGGCCGAAGGCATCCGCTTCGTCGTGCGGGAGCCAATCTTGCGGATGATCGCGGCCTGCACGTCGACCGTGAACCTGTTCAGCAGTGCGATCTACGCGATCGTCGTGGTGTTCCTGGTCCGTCAGGTGCACCTGCAGGCGGGCACGATCGGCCTCCTCATGTCGGCCGGCGCGGTCGGCGGCGTGATCGGGGGCCTGACCGCCTCCCAGCTGCGTCGCCGGCTCGGATCGGCCCGCATAATCTGGATCTCGGCGGTGGTGACCGCGCCGTTCACGCTGCTCATCCCGGTCACCTTTCCCGGTCCCGGCGTGGCATTTTTCGGCGTGGCCGCGTTCATGACCAGCCTCGGCTCTGTCGTCTACAACGTTAATCAGGCGTCATTCCGGCAGCTGCTCTGCCCGCCCGAGTTGCTCGGCCGGATGAACGCCACGATCCGGTTCATCGTGTGGGGGACGCTCCCGCTCGGCGGCCTCCTCGGCGGACTGCTCGGTAGCGAGCTGGGTAACCGCGCTGCCATCTGGGTCGCTGCGGTCGGTGTCGCGCTCGCTCCGGCCTGGCTGCTGGCGTCGCCGCTGCGGCGGCTGCGCGATACGCCCGCGCCTGCGGCGGGCTGGCAGCAGGAGCCAGCGACGGACTGACGTGCGGCGGCTGGCCGAGGATCTGGATATGTGCGGTGCAGCTCATCAGCCCTTGCTCTGCTGGGCGTTCGCGAGCACGATAATGCCGTCGGCGAAGGCGACGAGCTGGGTTGCGTCCCAGCCGAGCGAGGTGGGGGCGCCTGAATATAAACCCAGGTGCTCGAGGTGTAGCGGTAGATCAGCGTCTCGGCTCCGCCCTGAGTCCAGAACCTGCCGGTCTGACCGTTCACGCTCTCCGGCGCCCCGGGCTGGTCGGGGACCTCGGAGGCGGATTCCGTCATCACAACTAGCTTGCCGTCGAACGAGTCGACGTCGGTGTCCGGGTCGCCGATAGGCGCCAGGGTGAGGACGAAGGCGTTCCCGCCCTGAATCGTCCAGCCTGCCGGAACCTCCGCGACCTGGTAGCCGGGCACTTGCTCGCCGCCGTAGGCGACGAGCGCGATCGGGTGGCGGGTACCCGCGCCCGGCAGCGCCGAGGCGCTAGCCGGCGCCGAGGCCGCTGGGGGAGAGGCGGCCGGCGCATGTCCGGACTGGGTGCTAGTCGCTACTGCGCCGACGACGGCGCCGACGGTGACGGGGACGGCCGCCCCGGTGACCAGCGCGAGGTGCCGGCGCCGCAGGTTCCGCTGGCGGTCCCCGCGGCGGCGTCAGCCCGGTGACCATCCGGGTCATCCTGGCCGACGACCAGCCGCTGGTCCGTGCCGGCCTGCGCATGCTGATCGAGCAGACACCCGGCATCGACGTGGCTGGCGGGGCCGGAACGGGAGCCGAGGCGGTCCAGCTGGTCAGGGACGCCGACCCGATGTGGTGGTGATGGACATCCGCATGCCGGGCATGGACGGCATCGAGGCAGCCCGGCTGATCACCGCCGGCGATGGCCGCGCTCGCGTGCTCGTGCTCACCACGTTCGACGACGATGACTACGTCTACGGTGCGCTGCGGGCCGGGGCGAGTGGCTTCCTGGTCAAGGACATGGCGCTGGAGGACATCCTGACCGCGATCCGCGTCGTCGCGGCCGGCGACGGCATCATCGCGAGGGCGTCACCCGCCGCCTGATTGGGCAGTTCGCCAGCCCGGCCCGTCCAGACCCCAAGCCCCGGGAGCTCACCGGAATCACCGACCGAGAACGCGAGGTGCTCAAGCTCGTGGGCCTCGGCATGTCCAACGCCGAGATCGCCGCCGCCCTGTACGTCACCGCGGGCACCGCCAAGACCCACGTAGCCCGGCTACTCGCCAAGCTGGGCGCCAGAGACCGGGTCCAGCTCGTCATCACCGCGTACCAGGCCGGCCTGCTCGACACTTAAGCGGCCCGTTACGAGAACATCGCAGGACGCGCCATGCCGTTTTTCATCGCGTCGGCCCGGCGCTGGGAATGGGCGCCCGACAGTGAGGTCGTCATGCCAGCCGGTGTCGCAGCTTCGGCATACCAGAATCTCGCTTCGGAGCGGACGCGGGTCGTCCGACACCGAACGGGGCCTCAGTTGTGCTCTAGGCCAGGCCGAGGGCGAGAGCGTGCAAGGCCAGGCCGACGCCGGCTCCCACCACGGTGCCGTTGATGCGGATGTACTGCAGATCGCGCCCGAGCAGCAGTTTCAGCTGGCTTGACGTCTGTGCCGCGTCCCACCGCTGGATGGTTCCGGTGACAAGGCCGGCGAGCTCGTCGTGGAACTGATCGGCGAGTGCCCGGGCTCCTGACTCGACGATACGCAGGAGGCTCTCCTGGAGCCGGTGGTCTGATCCGAGGTGCTGGCCGGCTGCCGCCAGCGCCCTGGCCAGCCCGCGGCGCAGCTCAGACTGCGGGTCGGCTGCCTGAATCCGCAGTGTCTCCTTGGCATGGCTCCACAGCGACGAGGACCAGTCCCGCAGCTCGTCGCTGGCCAGGACCTCGCGCTTGACGCGCTCCCCGCGCTCGCGCAACTCGGGCGATGTCTCGAGGCGGTCAGGGAGGCTAGCGATCCATTCGTCGAACTGACGCCGGGCCTCATCGCCCGGATCGGCCGCCATTGCCGCCAGCCGATGACGCAGGCGGTCGTACAGGCGGTCGAACACCCGCCGGTAAACCGCGTCGGGCACCCAGCGGGGTGACTCGGCCTCGAACAGGTCACGAAGCTCCGCGTAATGATCGGCGAGATACCGGTCGGCGCCCGACACGATGGCGGTAAACAGGCCAGAGTGGTGGCCTCCCGCGATGATCACCCGAAGCTCCTATGTCAAGTGGTCATGAAAACTATTTTGAGTTGCGTCCCGGGCGAAGCGCTGCTTGGCAGCCTGGCGGGTGACGCCGAGGACCGCTGCGACGGTGCTCCACGGGTGGCC
>JBOHCP010000567.1:0-3910 GCA_050698875.1 Streptosporangiaceae bacterium
CAGCAGTACAGTGCAATCTCATACATTCTCAGCGGCGTGTCGCCGTTCTACTCGTGGAAACAGGTCTGAAGAAGTGCTACCGGTCGCACATCCGCGTCGAGTGCCGCTGACGGCCGCAAGAGCGATGTCCGGCATCGGCGCGGTCGTTTGCCGGCGCCGGTCGCGGGCAGGTCGTTGGCACCGATCGATCCCGGACGGGGGCGTGATGCGACACAGTGAGCCGTCGACGGACCAGCCGGAGGTACTGATCATCGGCGGCGGATTCGCCGGGCTGTCCGCGCTCCAGGCGCTCGGCGGCGCTCGGGCCGGCGTGACCGTCGTCGACCGCAACATCTACAGCACGTTCCAGCCGCTCCTCTACCAGGTCGCGACGGCCGGGCTGACGTCCGCGGACGTCGCCTACCCGCTGTGGACGGCGACCGGCCGGCGAGGTGCCTCATACCGCAAGGGCGAGCTCGCCGCCATCGATCTCAGCCAGCGGATCGTGACGCTCGTATCAGGGGAGAAGCTGAGCTACGACTATGTCATCGTCGCGACCGGGGTCAGCGCGGCGTTCTTCGGCGTGCCCGGCGCCGCCGAGTACGCCCTCAGCCTGTACACCCGCCGCGACGCAGTCGCGCTCCGCAACACGCTGATGAATGAGCTGGAGCGGCGCAACGAGGGGCGGACCGACCCCGGGCTGGCTGTCACGGTCGTGGGCGGTGGCGCGACCGGAGTCGAGCTGTCCGGCACGCTCGCCGAGCTGCGCAACTTCGCGCTACCGGCCATCTACCCGAGCATCGACAGGTCGATGTTCCATGTCCGGCTCATCGAGATGGCCCCGGCGCTGCTCGTGCCCTACCACGACAGCCTCCGCCGTTACGCCCGGCAGCAGCTCGCCAGCCGCGGCGTTGACCTGCTGCTCAACACCGCGATCAAGGAAGTGCGGGCGGGGTCGGTACTGCTGGCCGATGGCAGCGAGCATCGCAGCGACATCACGGTCTGGGCGGCCGGCGTGGCCGCAAGGGCCGACGAGTGGTCGGCCGACCTGCCCCGCGGCAAGGGCGGCCGGATCGAGGTCGACGCCGACTTGCGGGTCGTCGGCCAGGACCGGGTCTTCGCGGCTGGCGACGTCTGCCTGAACGAGGACAAGCCGGTCGCCCAGCTCGCGCAGCCAGCGATCCAGCAGGGCCGCCACGCCGGCGAGCAGGTCGCCCGGCTGATCGCGGGCCAGCCGACGAGGCCATTCCGCTACCACGACAAGGGCACCATGGCGACGATCGGCCGCCGGTCTGCGGTGTGCGAGCTACGCGGCGGCATCAGGCTGCGGGGCACGCTCGCGTGGTTCGCCTGGCTCGGCCTGCACCTGATCTACCTGCTCGGCAACCGGAATCGCGTCGTGACGCTGGTGAATCTGACCTGGCGCTACCTGACCTGGAGCCGCGGCGGCGGGGTGATCGTTGGCGACGACGTGCCCGGCCAGGACTGACGCTCGCGGCTGGCGGGCAGTCCGGGCCGCGGCTTGCCGCGCTCCGTCACTAGAGTCATGGGGTGGCCGACATCCACGCAGTACGCCGGGTCCTAGCGCGACAGAAGGTCGCGCAGACCGGTGCGGATGCCGCGCTGATCACCAGCCCGCCCAACGTCCGCTACCTGTCCGGCATGGTCAGCTCCAACATGGCGATGCTGCTGCCCGTGGACGGCCCGGTGGTGCTCGGCACCGACTCGCGGTACGCCGAGGCCGCCGCGCGTGACTGTCCGGACGTCGAGCTCCTGGTCGAGCGCGAGCTGGCGTCGGCGCTGACCAGGGTGGCCGTCGAACGAGGCTGCCGCACGCTGGCCTTCGAGGCGCAGCAGATGACGGTCGAGCAGCACTCGGCGCTCGCGGTGCACCAGGACGGACCGCGCCTGATGCCGCTCGGCCACGTGGTCGAGGGACTGCGGATGATCAAGGACCCGACCGAGATCGAGCTGCTCGCTACTGCGTGCTCGCTGACCGATCAGGCGTTCGCCGCGGTGCTCAGTGCGATCGAGCCGGGCCGGACGGAGCGGGAAGTCGCCGTGCTGATCGAGCGGGCGATGGTCGACCTCGGGGCCGAGGGCCCCGCATTCGACACCATCGTGGCGAGCGGTCCCCACGCCGCGATCCCGCACCACTCTCCGGGCAGCCGGGCGCTCGAGCGGGGTGACCTTGTCGTCATCGACTGCGGCGCGCGCTACCGCGGATATCACGCGGACATGACGAGGACCGTGTGCCTCGGATCGCCGGAGCCATGGCAGCGGGAGATCTACGATCTGGTGGCGGCCGCTCAGCTGGCCGGCATCGGCGCAGCGTGGCCCGGTGCCGACGTGGGCGACGTCGATGCCGCCGCCCGCAGCATCATCAGCGCGGCGGGGCACGGCGGCCATTTCGGACACGGTCTCGGTCATGGCGTCGGGCTTGAGGTACACGAAGCGCCGATGCTCGGACCCGGCCTGGCGGGTAAGCTGCAGGAGCTGGTCCCGGTCACGGTCGAACCCGGAATATACCTGGCAGGTAAGGGCGGTGTCAGGGTCGAGGACACCATCGTGGTTCGCGCGGCGGGGCCAGCCACACTCATCACGACTACCAGGGATCTGCTGGTGCTCTGACGTCACCACCGCAGTTCCGGATGCACGCAGGAGACACGCAGACGTGGCCACCACCAATGACCTCAAGAACGGCATGACGCTCAGCATCGACGGAGCGCTGTGGAACGTGGTGGAGTTCCAGCACGTCAAGCCCGGCAAGGGCGGCGCCTTCGTGCGCACCAAGCTGAAGAACGTGCTCTCCGGCAAGGTTGTCGACCGGACATTCAACGCGGGCGTGCGGGTGGAGGTCGCCACGGTCGACAGGCGCGAGATGCAGTACCTGTACCGGGAGGGCGACGACTTCGTGTTCATGGACACCACGGACTACGAGCAGCCGCACATCCCCGCGGAAGTGGTCGGCCCCGCCGCCAACTACCTGCTGGAAGATCAGATGGTCACCATCGCGTTCAACAACGGCACCGCGCTGTACATCGAGCTGCCCGCCGCGGTCGAGCTCACCGTCGAGCACACCGATCCCGGCCTGCAGGGTGACCGGTCGACCGGCGGCACAAAGCCGGCCACACTGCAGACGGGTGCCCTGATCCAGGTGCCGCTGTTCATCATCACCGGTGAGAAGATCCGCGTCGACACCCGCTCCGGCGGGTACCTCGGCCGGGCCTGACCGGCCGACACGTCGACCGCGAGGATGGCAGCCCGCAGCAAGGCCCGCAAGCGGGCGCTCGACCTGTTGTTCGAGGCCGAAGTCCGGGGCGTGCCGGTGCTCGACCTGCTCGCGGAGCGCACCGGGGCGGCCGACCCGCCTGTCCCGGACTACGCCGCGGTGCTGGTCCGGGGCGTGCACGAGCACGCCGCGCGGATCGATGCGCTGCTCGCGGCGTACTCGGAGGGCTGGGCACTGAAGCGGATGCCAGCCGTCGACCGTAACGTCCTGCGCATCGGCGCGTACGAGTTGCTCTGGTGCGACGAGATACCCGATGCCGTGGCGATCAGCGAGGCGGTCGCGCTGGCCGGGGAGTTGTCCACCGACGACTCGCCCGGCTTCGTGAACGGCCTGCTCGGCCGGCTGCTTGAGCTCAAGCCCACGCTCGCGCTCTGACCTCGGGTCACGTCCTGCCCTGGTGGCCTCTGGCGGAGCCGTCGGCCGGCCGGCCGATCGGCGCGCGGTTCCTGGCTGGCCGCGGAGCGCTGCTGGTCAGGCAGCGAGCAGCATGCCATGCACCGGTATTCGGAATGACTGGAAAGGAAATGGCCAGCGTGGGTGCACGACTGAATCGTGAGGGTGCTTGGTTGCTGCAGGCTGCGCGACTAGACTGAGTGATCTAGTCACTCAGATATGGGAGGCACCCTGTGGCTGACTTCT
>JBOHCP010000568.1:0-3907 GCA_050698875.1 Streptosporangiaceae bacterium
TTCTTGCCGCGGCTCACCGCTGCGCCACGGTCAGCTGCTCGGGCGTGCTCTGGGTGCTGTCGATGCTATCGGTGGTCACGGTGCCCTCGGCGGTCACGGCGGTCACGGTGCCCTCGGCGGTCTCGGGGGTCACGGTGGTCTCGGTGGTCTCGGTGGTCACGGTGCCCTCGGCGGTCACGGTGCCCTCGGCGGTCACGGTGCCCTCGGCGGTCACGGGGGTCACGGGGGTCACGGGGGTCACGGTGGTCACGGTGCCCTCGGCGGTCACGGTGCTCGGCGTGCTCTCGGTTGCCTCCGCCCGCGCCCGCCGGCGGTCGGTCATCGCCGTGTCCAGTTGCAGCAGGTCGGCCACGATCTGATCGCGCTGGCCGGTGTGGTCGAGCAGCCCGCCGAACCACTCGGCGTAGGCGACGTCAGCTCGAGCCGCGGTGGCCTGCCCGGCCTCGGTCAGCCGCAGCCGGACGACGCGCCGGTCACCGGGCTCGGCCTCGCGGTACGCCAGCCCGGCCGCGACCAGGCTGTCGGCTGTCGCGGTGAGCGTCGGTCTGGCCACGGCCAGCCTGTCCGCCAGCCGCGCCGACCGCTCGCCGCCCTCGCCGATCAGCTTCAGCATCCGATACTGCTGCGGGCTGACCCCGGCGTCGATCCGCTCGAGCACCCGCGAGATCCGCAGGATGATCAGCAGCGCCTCGACGGCCTGGCGGTCGGTCTGGTCGGCCGGTCCGGCCAATCGTGTCTCCTTTGGTACGACGCACTTATAGTTCGACAGTCTAACAAAGAGCCGCCGATGCCTGTTCCCGCGACAGGCCCTCAGGCATCGGCGCCGAGCGTCGCACTGCACACTGACGTCTGCAGAGGACTCGACTGTGACCGTTAGCGTCCAACTGTGACCGTTAGCATGGAACAAACCAGTATTAATCAGGCGCGATTCTGACGCTAACGGTCGCACTTCCTGTCGCAGTGTGCCCGCGGTCGACCAGCCAGCCCGCGGTGCGTCTCCGGAATTGCGTTGCCGAGCGAACGCCTCATCCCTTACCGTCTGCCGGGGCTCGGAGGGCTGGGAGTGGGCGCAATGCGACTGCGAAGCCGCCAGCTGAGCCCGTACACGCTGTACCTGATCCTCGAATCCGGCACGGCCTTCCTGCTCGGCATCAGCTACGCGACGATGACGGTCTACTGGGTCACCGTCGGCAGGCTGAACCCGCTGCAGCTGGTGCTGCTCGGCACGGCGCTCGAGTTCAGCTACTTCGTCTTCCAGTTGCCCACCGGGCTGCTTGCGGACCTGGTCAGCAGGCGGCTGTGCGTGCTGACCGGCCTATTCATCGTCGGCGTGGCGCAGATCATGGCCAGCCTGTCGGCGTCGTATGTCAACCTGACCGCTGCCTGGGTTGTGCTGGGCATCGGCGCGGCGCTGAACACCGGGGCGCAAGACGCGTGGATCGCCGACTAGCTATCGACCGAGCTCGGCGACCTGCGGATGACCGGTGTATACCTGCGGGCAACCCAGCTGGGCCTGACTGCCACCGTCGCTGGCAGCCTGCTGTCTGGCGTGATCGCGCTGGCCGGGCTGGAGCTACCGCTGCGGATGGGCGGCACGCTGATCTGCCTGCTCGCGCTGGCGGCCGCGGTAGTGAGGCCGGAGCGGCACTTTCGCCGGCCCGCCGCGGCTGCCGGAGTCCGCCGGGTCGCCCGGCGGTCAGCCCAGCTGCTCGCGGATCAGACGCGGTCCACGAGGCGCGCCATCGTGGCCGTGCCTGGCCTGGTCTTGCTGTTCGGCATGACGCTGTGCACGGGGCTCTGGAGCGAGAGCTTCGACCGGCTCTGGGGCGCCTTCCTGCTGCGGGACATCACCTTCCCGCGGCTGGCGGGGCTGCACCCGGCGATGTGGGTCAGCCTGCTGGCCGCAGTGGCCGCGATCGTGGGCCTCGGCGCGACTCAGCTGGCGAAGCGGCGGACCGAGCGGCTTGGCCCGGACTCGGTCGTTGGCGCGCTGCTGGTGCTGACGATCGTGATCGGTGCGGCCGTGGTCGGGATGGCGACCGCCCACGCGTTCGCGATAGTCGTGGGCGGCTATCTCGTTGTCTCGGTGCTGCGGCCGGTGCTCTACCCCCTGGTCTCGGGCTGGATGGTGGGCCGGATAGAGCCGGCGGTCCGGGCCACCGCGCTGTCGGCACTGGACATGTTCGACAGCGCCGGCCAGATCGTCGGCGGGCCGATCATCGGCGTCATCGGTACCTGGGCGTCGATCAGGGCCGCGCTGCTCGCCGGAGCGGCCGCGCTGGGCCCGGCCGCGGCCTGCATCGTGGCGGCCAGCCGGCGGATCAGGCAGCGGACGGCGGCCACCGTCGGTGACGCCGAGGCCGCGGACGCAGCGATCTGCCGCGATTCGGTCAACATGGAGACTTTGCGCGGTGCCATGTGGACGCAAAGTCTTCGCCGGACGGAAATCGGGGCTACCGCTGGGTAACCGTGGTTCCGCGCAGGTTTGCTCTTCGGCGATGATGGACACCATGACGGACGTGCCCTCTCCCGTTACCGGCGCCGACCCGGCGGGACGAACCTTGGGAACCCCGCGTGAGGTGCAGGAGCAGCTGAGCGCGGCCGGATACCTGGCAGACGCGGCGACCGGCACGGTCGTGCACCTGGCTGCCGCGCTGGGCAAGCCGGTGCTCATCGAGGGCCCAGCCGGGACCGGCAAGACGCAGCTGGCCAAGAGCGTCGCCCTCATGACCGCCAAGCGGCTGATCCGGCTGCAGTGCTACGAGGGGCTGGACGAGTCCAAGGCGATCTACGAGTGGGACTACCGCCGTCAGCTGCTGGAGCTCCAGTTGCACCAGAACGGCTCGAGCCAGGACCTGCGCGCCGCCGGGATCTTCGGCGAGGACTTCCTGCTCAGCAGGCCGCTGCTCGCGGCGATCCGGGCCGACGAGCCTGTCGTACTGCTGATCGACGAGGTCGACCGGCTGGACATGGAGGCCGAGGCGCTACTGCTTGAGGTGCTGTCGGAATACCAGGTCTCGATCCCCGAGCTGGGCACGCTGATCGCCCGGCACATCCCGCAGGTGTTCCTCACCTCGAACAACACGCGCGACCTTTCCGAGGCGCTCAAGCGCCGCTGTCTCTATCTGCACCTGGGCTATCCGAGCACCGAGCGCGAGGCCGAGATTGTGCGGCTGCACGTCCCGGAGCTCAGCGAGCATCTGGCCGCCGAGATCGCCGGGCTGGTCGCCGTGCTCCGCACGGCCGATCTGAAGAAGCCACCGTCGATCTCCGAAACCGTGGACTGGGCCCGGACTCTGCTCGCCCTCGGCGCGAGCGAGCTGACCGACGAGCTCACCCGGCAGACCCTCTCGGTCGTGCTGAAGTACAAGCGCGACATCACCGTCGCCCTCTCCGAGCTGTCCCTGGCCTGAAGCCCGTGCCGGATAGCCCGCTGCCCGAGAGCACCCTTACCGCCCTGGTCGACGAGCTGCGCCGGGTCGGCATCGGCGTCTCGGTCGGCGAGCACCTGGACGCGGCCCGCGCGCTCGCGACTATCCCGCTGGCCGACCGCGAGGTCGTACGGGCCAGCCTGCAGTGCGCCCTGGTGAAGAAGGCGGAGCAGCTCGACGCGTTCAACCTGCTGTTCGAGCTGCATTTCGGGGGAACGGGCTCGACCGGCTCCCAGCCACTCGCCGGGCTCTCGGCCGATGAGCTGGAAGCGGCCCTCCGGTCGGCACTCGAACCGGCGGACGCGGCAGCGCTCCGAGCGCTCGCGGAGGAGTACGTGCGGCGGTACGCGGGGCTTGAGCCGGGCGCTCCGGTAGCCGGGGTGTTCGCCATGATCGCGGCCGCCGAGGCGGCGAACCTCGACGCTATCCGGGCCGATCTGCTGGCCGCGGCGCCGCCCGGTCCCGCCGCGTCCGGC
>JBOHCP010000569.1:0-3904 GCA_050698875.1 Streptosporangiaceae bacterium
TACCTCGCCCGGCACCCAGCCCCAACCACCTCCGGGCCGGCTGCCACCCGGGCTCTCCCGCAGGCCGCGTGACAACCCGTGACCAGCCAAACCGAACCCCTCAAGGACTTATGCGGGCCTGCACTAGTGCACTGGCGCGGTCGGCAGTCGCCAGCGCTGCCAGCGCGGGTGCACGGCGAACAGCCGCGACGGCGTCGGCGGCGTCGCGGTCAGCTCGGCGCGAGACCGCAGCATCAGCCCGGACGGAACCGGCTCCCACCACGGTTCGGCCCCGAGCAGCCTGCTGTACAGCTCGACCTGGCCGCCGCGCCGCGCCTGCACCGCGGCCGGGCCGAGCACCAGTTCGGCCGGGGCCGGCTGGTCGGCTGCCTGCCAGCGGAAGTCTGCCGAGATCCGGACCCTGTCGGCGTGATTGGGCAGCGCCGCGTGCGCGGTCAGGCAGTGAAACAGCAGCACGTCGCCAGGCCGGAACTCGGTCGTGGCCCAGCCGGCCTCGTCGGCGGGTAGCAGCCGTGGTCGAAGCGGCGGGCCGAGATGGCTGCCGGGAAGCACCGCGAGCCCGCCAAGCTGCGGGGCGATGTCCATGAGCGGTAGCCAGGTGGTGAGCATGTCCTGCACGCCTGCCACGGCGAAGTCCTGATGCACGTAGCGGCCCCTGGTCACCGCCCCGCGTCGCTCCGGGTACACCACCTGCAGCACCTTGGCCGGATAGCAGAACGCGCCAGTACCGAGGATCAGCCTGACCATGCCACGCAGCGGTGCGAGATACGCCAGCCGGTTGAGGCCGCGGCTGGCCAGCGCAGCCAGGAAGGACGGGTCAGCGCGCGCTTCCTGCACGCCGACCGGGCGGCGCGGGGCAGCCGCGGCTGGCCAGTCCCTGGCCCGCCACCGGCCGGGCGAGCCGCGGCCCGACCAGCCGTCGTGGTTGGCGTGAGTGCGGCCAGGCCGGCCGGGTGGCGGGTCGCCGTCCGTCCCGGTGAGATCGGTCCAGCCCCCCAGGCTCAGCTCGGCGTGCACGCTATCGTGGGCCGCCTGCACGTCGGCAGGCCGCAGCAGTCGCCGGAAGAACAGGTAGCCGTCTTCCGCCAGGCGCTGTCGCAGCCCCGCCTGATCGGTCTGAAGTGCGATGGAGTCGACCAGCTCGCGCACGTCCACTACGGTAACGCCGGACGGCGGGCGATGCTGTCGGCGCGCTCGGGTTGCGCGCCGCGCAGCCGCGAGGATCATGGACACGTGAGCGACTCCGGTCATGGCGGCCTGTTCGGCGCGCTCTTCGGACGCGGCCGGGCGGGCCCGTCCGACCAGGACTGGCTCCAGGCCATGCTGGACACCGAGGCCGCGCTGGCCAGGGCCCTGGAGCGGGCTGGGCTCGCGTCGGCCGGCGCGGGTGCGGCGGTCACGGCGGTGGCGAGGGCGGAGCTGTTTGACGCCGACGAGCTCGGCCGCACGGCCGTGCTCATCGGCAATCCAGTGTCCGCGCTCGTCCGCGCGCTAACCGCGGCGGTACCGCACGACGCGCGGGACGCCGTGCACCACGGCGCTACGAGCCAGGACATCATCGACACCGCCGTCATGCTGCTGGCACGGCGCGGCATCGACGTGATCGACGCCGACTTGCGCGCTGCCGCGGAGCACGTGGCCGACCTGGCGCGGGCGCACGCCGCGACTGTCATGGCGGGCCGCACGCTGCTGCAGCAGGCGGTTCCGGTGACGTTCGGGCTGGTCGCGGCCGGCTGGCTGACCGCCATCGACGAAGCCAGGCGGGAGCTGAGTAGGATCCGCGCGACGAGGCTCGCGGTCCAGCTCGGCGGGGCCGCCGGCACGCTGGCGTCGCTTGGCGACGCAGGAGCCGCGGTGGCAGCGCTACTCGCCGAAGAGCTCGGCCTGTGCGAGCCGGTGCTGCCCTGGCACACTGACCGCCAGCGGATCGTCCAGCTCGCGGCCGCGCTGGCCGGCGTCTGCGCGGCCGCAGGCCTGGTCGCCCGGAACGTGACGCTGCTGGCCCAGACCGAGGTCGCCGAGGTGGCCGAGGGCGGCGACGCGCCGGGGCAGGGTGGTTCGTCGGCGATGCCGCACAAGCACAATCCTGTCGTGTCCGTGCTGATCCTCGGCTGCACCCGGCGGGCACCCGGCCTGCTCGCCACGCTGGCCGCAGCGGCGGAGCAGGAGCATCAACGGGCGGCAGGAGCGTGGCACGCGGAGTGGGAGACGCTGTCTGAGTTGCTGCGCCTCACCGGCTCGGCGACGTCGTGGCTGGTGATCCTGCTCGCTGGGCTGCGAGTCGATGCTGCCCGGATGCGCGCCAACATCGACGCGACCGGCGGACTGCCCCTCGCCGAGCACGTAGCAGCGATGCTGGCGCCCGCGCTCGGCAGGCTCGCCGCGCATGACCTCGTGGCGGCCGCGTCAGACCGGGCGGCCAGCCAGGGCCTCAGCCTGCCTGAGGCGTTGCTCTCCGACCAAGCAGCGGCCACGACGCTACGCGATGCCGGGATCGGGACAGCGCAGCTGGCAGCCGCTGCCAACCCGGACGGGTACCTGGGCGCGTCGCGCGAGTTCGTCCGCCGGGCGCTGGCGGCGCACGGTCGCAACGAAAGGACACGCACAAAGTGACGGACGAAGAGCGCAGGGCAGCCGGGATGCGGATCCGGCGCGAGGTACTGGGCGACGCGCACGTCGACCGCGCCGTCGCGAACACCACCGAGTTCACCGCCGACTTCCAGGACTTCATCACGCGATACGCCTGGGGCGACCTGTGGGCGCGGCCGGGCATGAGCCGGCCGCAGCGCAGCATGGTCACCCTGGCGCTGCTGGCTGGACTCGGGCGGCACGAGGAGCTCGCGATGCACGTCCGGGCGGCCCTGCGCAACGGACTGACACCCGCCGAGATCAGCGAGGTGCTGCTGCACGTCGCGGTGTACGCCGGCGTGCCGGCCGCCAACCACGCGTTCGTCATCGCCGACAAGACGATCAAGGAATCTTCGTAGTCCGCACATCTGTTCACCTAGCGGCAAGCCTGGATAAGGTTTCGACGGCGGAGCGAGGAGGACGGGTCGGGTTGTGGCTGAGATCGTGACACTCGCCGAAGCGATCGCGGCCACGGTGCGCGACGGCGACACCGTCGCCATGGAAGGGTTCACGCACCTGATCCCGCACGCCGCCGGGCACGAGGTCATCAGGCAAGGGCGGCGCGATCTGACGCTGGTGCGGATGACTCCGGACATCATCTACGACCAGCTCATCGGCGCCGGCTGCGCGCGCAAGCTCGTTTTCTCCTGGGCAGGCAATCCTGGGGTGGGGTCGCTGCACCGGTTCCGGGATGCGGTCGAGCATGCCTGGCCGCGGCCGCTTGAGCTTGAGGAGCACAGCCACGCGGGGATGGCGAACCGGTTCGCGGCCGGCGCGGCCGGCCTGCCGTTCGGCGTCTTGCGCGGCTATCGCGGCACCAGCCTCGTGGCCAGCACGACCGGCGTCGCCGACATCGTGTGCCCGTTCACCGGCGAGACGCTGACCGCCGTCAGCGCGCTGCGGCCGGACGTGGCGGTGATCCACGCCCAGCTCGCCGACCGGCGCGGGAACGTGCAGTACTGGGGGATCAGCGGCGTGCAGAAGGAGGCGGTGCTCGCCTCGGCCCGCTCGGTTGTGACCGTCGAGGAGATCGTGGAGTCACTCGAGCCACGGCCGGGCGCCAGCGTACTGCCGTCGTGGATCGTGGGATACGTCGCCGCGGTGCCCGGTGGCGCCCATCCGTCCTACGCGCTCGGCTATTCCGCCAGGGACAATGACTTCTACCTCGGCTGGGACGAGATCAGCCGGGACCGGGAGACGTTTCTCGCCTGGCTGGACGAGCACGTCTACGGGGCAGGCCCGGCATGCTGACCTACAGCGCCGACGAGATGATGAC
>JBOHCP010000570.1:0-3902 GCA_050698875.1 Streptosporangiaceae bacterium
CCGTCAGGCTAACAGCGCCCCCGCCACCCGGCGGCCGGAGGTGGCGCCGGGCACCGCGTCCGAGGCCACCGCACCGCCGTCGTGCAGCGCGGTGAGCGCCGTCGCCGCCATGAGCCGGACGCCATAACCGATCGCGCGCTCATCGACATCGAAGATGGCCTGATGGATGTCGAAATCGACGGCCGAGCCCGGCGTTCTCGTTCCGAGCCTGGCCAGGGCGCCGGGAATGGAGTCCAGATACCACGCGAAGTCCTCGCCGCCCAGGCTCTGCGGCGCCTCGATGATGGCGTCCGGGCCGAGGACCCGCTCCGCGGCCGCCTCGAACATCGCGGTGCTGATCGCCTCGTTGACGGTCGGCGGCACGTTGCGCTGGTAGCTGATCTCTGGCACCACGCCGTAAGCGGCCGCCACCGATTCCACCAGCGCCTTCACCAGATCCGGCGCGTCGTGCCAGGCCCCGTCATCCAGGCACCGGACGGTGCCCTCGACCAGGCCGTCGTCGGGAATCGCGTTCGCCGCCGAGCCCGCGCTGACCCTGCCCCACACCAGGCTGAGGCTGGATCGGGGATCCACCCGCCGCGACAGCGCCGCCGGCAGCTCGGTGATGATCTTGCCGAGTGCATACACCAGGTCGGCGGTCAGGTGCGGCCTCGCGGTGTGCCCGCCGGGGCCGGTGACCTTCACCGTCAGCTTGTCGCACGCAGCCGTGATCGGGCCGACTCTGGTGCCGATCTTGCCCACGTCGATGCGCGGATCGCAGTGCAGGGCAAATATGCGATCGACCGAGGCGATGCCGCCCGCGGCCATGACATCGACCGCGCCGCCCGGCACCTCCTCGGCCGGCTGGAAGATAAGCCGGACCTTGCCGGGCAGGGCGCGCGTCGCGGCGGTCCTGGCGAGGAACAGCCCGGTGCCCAGCAGCGCGGCGGTGTGCACGTCGTGCCCGCACGCGTGGCACGCACCGGGGTTCAGCGACCGGTAGGGCACATCCTTCTCGTCGTTGATCGGCAACGCGTCGATGTCCGCGCGCAGGGCCACGACCGGCGCGCCGCCAGCGAGGTCGTCGCCGATGTCCACGGTGAGGCCGGTCCCCTTGGGCAGGATGGCCGGCTTGAGCCCGACAGCCTCCAGCCGCAGCGCGAGTCGCCGGGTTGTCCGGTATTCGTGGTACCCGGTCTCTGGATGCGCGTGCAGATCCCGCCGGAAGTCGACCAGGTCGGCTTCGTGCTCGGCGAGGAAAGCGTCGAGTTCTCCCTCGAGATCACGCTCGGCCATGCGCTGCCCCCCCGTCGGCAACGAGAATGACCTGCTCCGCAAGCCCAGTGACTAGTGTGCGCCGACCGGTTTCGGCGCTACGCAGGGTGTCCATAGAGTCCGAACTCACTCCAGTCCGCTAGCAAGCGTCGCCTGACCGGGACGGTGATGCGGCTGGCATGCCGCACCCGGCCCGGGCTCGGCCCGGTATAACTGCCCGCTCCAGAACTGTGCCGGCGTCCGTCCGCCGGAGAATAGGCCGGGAATCGCCACCCAGCCGAGTGAGCCAGCAGCGTCTACCGCTGTCAAGCCGTCGGACGAGCCGCGAATCCCCGATCCTGCCCGCAAGCACACTTCGGCTGACCGACGAAGCCTGCGAGACCCCGATGCAGCTGCCCGCAGCCCATCGTCAATCGCTTACGAGATCCATTCGCTCTACTGGCCAGCATCGTACCGCTCAGATGGGCATCGCGCTGACGATGCGAGATTGTCCGTACCTGTGCACTAATGCACTGCGGGGCCGCACCCGGACCGGGTCACGGTCGCGGCTAGAAGGTCTCCGGCGGCTTGTAGACGCCCCAGACATCGCGCAGCGCGTCGCAGATCTCACCGATCGTGCCATCCGCCCGCAGCGCCTCCCGCAGCGGATAGAGGAGGTTCGCGTCGCCGCCGGCCGCGCGCCGGACGTCATCGAGCCGCCGCGCCACCGCGGCCCTGTCACGGCGGGACCGCAGCCCGGCGAGCCGCTCCGCCTGCGCCTGCTCGATCGCGGGATCGACCCGCAGCGGCTCGTACGGCTCTTCCTGGTCGGTCACGAACGCGTTGACGCCCACGACCTTGCGCTCGCCGGCGTCCACCTCGCGCGCGATGCGGTACGCGGATCGTTCGATCTCGGCCTTCTGGAAGCCCTGCTCGATGGCGGCGACCGCGCCGCCGAGCGACTCCACCTGATCCATCAGCTCGCGCGCCCGCGCCGCCACGTCGGAGGTCATCGACTCGATCGCGTACGAGCCGGCCAGCGGGTCGGCCGTCGCGGTCAGGTCCGTCTCGTACGCCAGCACTTGTTGCGTCCGCACCGCGAGCGTGGCTGCCTTCTCTGTGGGCAGCGCGATGGCCTCGTCGTAGGCGTTGGTGTGCAGGGACTGGGTGCCGCCGAGCACCGCGGCCAGCGCCTGCAGGGTCACCCTGGCCAGGTTGACCTCTGGCTGCTGCGCCGTGAGCTGCACGCCGGCGGTCTGGGTGTGGAAACGCAGCATCTGCGAGCGGGGGTCACGGGCGCCGAACTCGTCCCGCATGATGTGCGCCCACAACCGCCGGGCGGCGCGGAACTTGGCCACTTCCTCCAGCAGGGTCGTCCGCGCTACGAAGAAGAACGACAGCCGCGGCGCGAACTCGTCGACGGCAAGGCCAGAGGCAATCGCGGTCCGCACGTACTCGCGCGCGTTCGCCAGCGTGAACGCGATCTCCTGAACCGGCGTCGCCCCGGCCTCGGCCATGTGGTATCCGGAGATCGAGATGGTGTTCCAGCGCGGGATCTCCGCCCGGCAGTACGCGAAGGTGTCCGCGACCAGCCGCAATGACGGCTGCGGCGGATAAATGTAGGTGCCGCGCGCGATGTACTCCTTGAGGATGTCGTTCTGAATGGTCCCGGAAATAGCCGCGGCGCTGACACCCCGTTCCTCGGCGACGAGCTGATACAACAGCAGCAGGAGCGCGGCCGGCGCGTTGATGGTCATCGACGTGGACACCTGGTCCAGCCGGATGCCCGCGAACAGCTGCCGCAGGTCCGCCAGCGAGTCGATCGCGACCCCGACCTTGCCTACCTCGCCGCGCGCCTGCGGAGCGTCGGAGTCGTAGCCCATCTGCGTCGGCAGGTCGAAGGCCACCGACAGGCCGGTAGTGCCCGCCTCGATCAGCTGGTGGTACCTGCGGTTGGAGTCCGCAGCCGTCGAGAATCCGGCGTACTGCCGCATCGTCCACGGTCGCGTCCGGTACATCGTGGCGTAGATGCCCCTGGTGAAAGGGAACGACCCGGGCTCACCGAGCGCCGTCTCGGGGTCCAGACCCTGCACATCCTCGGGCTGGTAGACGCCCTGGATCGGCGCGCCCGACTCCGATGTCCTGCTCATGCGCCAAGCCTACGGTGGCAGCGTCCGGACGGGGTGTGAGCTGTGCCACCGTCGCCCGGCTCTGTCCGGGGAACGGGGTTCGCTGCCCGTCGCGGCCGTCCGCCCGTTGGCGGTCGCGGTGGGCCCTCGCGGACGCCGCGGTTGCGGCCGCCAGGCTGCCTGCCTGGCCAGTTTCAGCACGCTCCATGACCGGGGGTGGGCCAGGACAAGCCTTGGCAAAATCTTCATCCAGCTCGTCACGGCTGGCCGGATACGCCGGATAACCGCAGGTGGCAGGCCGAGTCCGCGGGGAAGGGTGAAGCTGGCCGACCGGAGCGGAGCCAGCAGGCAGATAGGCTCCACGCACCGGTCGGCGCGACATTTCGGGCGGGCAGCGGGAATCGAGGTGCGGCGTGAGGCGAGGCGCCGTGGGCGTGACCGCCCTCGTCGCACTGGCGGCTGCCGTGCTGCCTGGCCTCGCCGCGACCGCGCCCGCGGGACGCGCCGCCACCCTTGCGCCAGCCCGCACCACGCCGCACG
>JBOHCP010000571.1:0-3901 GCA_050698875.1 Streptosporangiaceae bacterium
GGGCGGGGCGGGCGGGGAGGTAACGGGATGGGCCTGGTCACGCCCGTCGAGCCGGAGCCGGCCGACCAGCTGGGCGCCGTCCACTTCGTCGGTATCGGCGGGGCGGGGATGTCCGGTATAGCCCGTATCATGCTGTCGCGCGCTATTGCCGTGTCCGGCAGCGACTCGGCGTCCTCCGGACTGCTGGATGAGCTGGCCGCCGCCGGGGCGCGGGTGGCGGTCGGGCACGCAGCCGCCAACCTCGGCGCCGCCGACACGGTGGTCGTCTCTACCGCCATCAGGCCGGACAACCCGGAACTGGTCGCGGCGCGGCAGCGCGGCCTGCGGGTGCTGCACCGGGCTGCGGCGCTGGCCAGCGTCATGCAGGGTTACACGGGCGTCGCGGTGGCCGGGACGCACGGCAAGACGACCACGACGTCAATGATCACCACCGTGCTGCTGCACAGCGGCGCCGAGCCGTCCTACGTCATCGGCGGCATCCTGGCCGAGACCGGGCTCGGCGCCGCCCAGGGGGCCGGGCGGTTCTTCATCGCGGAGGCGGATGAGAGCGACGGCTCATTCCTCATGCTGGCCCCCGACGCCGCCGTCGTTACGTCGGTCGAGGCCGACCATCTCGACAACTACGGCACGCTGGCGGCTGTGCAGGACGCCTTCGCCGCGTTCGCCGCGGGGGTCCAGGCCGGCGGACTGCTCCTGGCGTGCGGCGACGATCCCGGCGCGCGGGCGCTGCTGGCGACGGCGGCACCCGGCGTTACCACGCTGACCTACGGCACTGGCGACGACGCGTCCTACCGGGTCAGCGACATCCGGCCGCAGGGCATGCGCACCACCCTGACCGTCACCGGCGCGGCTGGCACGGCCCTGGCGCGCTCCCCGGCGGCCGAGCGACCGGTGCCGCTCTGGATCGCGGTGCCAGGCCGCCACAACGCGCTGAATGCCGCCGCGGCGTTCGGGCTCGCCGTGCAGCTCGGCGTGCCGGTGGCAGACGCGGTCGCGGGCCTTGCTGCCTATCGCGGCGCCCGCCGTCGGCTGGAGCTCAAGGGCGAGGCCGACGGCGTGCAGGTAATAGACAGCTACGCCCATCACCCGACCGAGCTCGCGGCCGACCTGGCCGCCGCGCGTGACATCGCCGGCGGGGGAGGGGGCCGGGTGATCGCTGTCTTCCAGCCGCACCTGTTCAGCCGTACCAGGATCTTCGCGGCCGAGTTCGGCGCTGTCCTCGGCCGGGCGGACGAGGCGCTCGTGCTCGACGTCTACGCCGCGCGCGAGGATCCCGAGCCCGGTGTCAGCGGCCGGCTGGTGGCGGACGCGGTGCCGGGCGGCGCCGCGGTGTTCCTGCCGGACAAGGCCGTCGTGCCCGCTGTCGTCGCGGGCCTGGCCAAGCCCGGTGACCTGGTGCTCACGATGGGCGCCGGAGACGTCACCACGCTCGGGCCGCTGATCGTCGCGGCCCTGCGCGAGCGGGCCGGCGACTCGTGAGGGCGGCGCGCGAGCGGGCGAGGGCCACCGCGAGCGTCCAGGACGGGAACGGGGCCGTTCCCGCGGATCCGGGTGACGTCGCTGCCCCGCCGTCGGCGGCCGGCCAGGCCGGTACCGGCCACGACCGTGCTGACCAGGCCCGGGCTGACCAGGCCCGGGCTGACCGGGATGGGGCTGACCGGGATGGGGCTGACCAGGCCCGGGCTGACCGGGATGGGGCTGACCGGGATGGGGCTGACCGGGATGGGGGCGGGAGGCGAGGGCACGAGCGGGGGCGGCTGCTGTTCGCGGCAGGGCTGGCGCTGGTCATCCTTGCGGTCGCGGGCTGGGCGCTGCTCGGGCCAACCCTGCTGGTGGTGCGGCACGTGCGGGTGACCGGGGCCAGCCCGCAGGTACCGGCCGCGGCGGTGCGCGAGGCGGCCGGCATCGCGCTGGGCACGCCGCTGGCCAGGCTCGACACGGCCGCGGCGACGCGTCGCGTCGAGCGCCTCCAGACGGTGCTGTCGGCGCGCGTGTCGAGAGCGTTCCCTGACACCGTCGTCATCGCCGTGGTGCCGCGCGTCCCGGCGCTCGCGGTGCCCGCTGGCTCCGGTTACGCGCTGGTCGACTCGTCCGGCGTGACGGTCTCCTTTGCTGCCGCAGTTCCGGCCGGGATTCCGGTCCTGACGTCGCCGCCGTTGATGCTGCGCGGCAGCCCGGCCGTACGGGCCGCCGCGCTGGTCACCCAGGGCCTGCCTGCCCAGCTGCGGGGCCTGGTCAGGGCTGTGTCGGCGACCGGGGTCTCCGTCACGCTTCAGCTGGCTGGCGGCGTCACGGTGGTCTGGGGCGGGCCGGGGCAGGGCCCGCAGAAGGCGGCTGAGCTCAGCGCGCTGCTTGGCACGCACGCCCGCTACTACGACGTCAGCGACCCCGCCACGGCGGTGACCGGGAGATGACAGCACCGGAGGCCTGCGGCGTGCGCCGGGGTCGGCGCGCGACACGCCGCGCGGGGATGGTGACCAGTGATTGACCTTGGGCTACGCGCAACCCTACTGTCCCTATCAGTCAGCAGCTTGACATAACTCTAAATCTCAAGTTGAGGGTGAGGGTTCGTGGTGTCTGCGCCTGGCTAACGTGGGGCCGGGTTAGCACCCGGAGCCGGGCGGACGCGGCGGCCGCGGACCGCAGCGACCCCGTTCCGTAGCAGGAACGGATCGTCACGGCGGGACAGGTCCGAGCAAGGGTCCGGGGGGACCGCCCTCGGATGTGACAAGCGGAAGGGTTTGCTCCTCGTGGCAGCACCGCAGAACTATCTGGCGGTCATCAAGGTCGCTGGCATCGGCGGGGGCGGCGTGAACGCCGTGAACAGGATGATCGAAGAGGGACTTCGGGGGGTCGAGTTCATCGCGATCAACACCGACGCGCAGGCACTGCTGATGAGCGACGCGGACGTCAAGCTCGACGTCGGGCGCGAGCTCACCAGGGGACTCGGCGCGGGGGCCAATCCGGACATCGGGGCGAAGGCTGCGCAGGATCACCGCGAGGAGATCGAGGAAGTACTCAAGGGCGCGGACATGGTGTTCGTCACCGCAGGCGAGGGCGGCGGCACCGGCACCGGCGGCGCGCCGGTCGTGGCCGAGGTGGCCAGGTCACTCGGAGCGCTCACCATCGGCGTCGTGACGAGGCCGTTCGGGTTCGAGGGGAAGCGGCGGGCGGCCCAGGCCGACGCCGGGATCGAGCGCCTGCGCAGCGAGGTGGACACCCTCATCGTGATCCCGAACGACCGGCTGCTGTCCATCTCCGACCGGCACGTGAGCGTGCTGGACGCGTTCAAGGCGGCCGACCAGGTGCTGCTGTCCGGGGTCCAGGGCATCACCGACCTCATCACCACGCCGGGCCTGATCAATCTCGATTTCGCCGACGTGAAGTCGGTGATGTCCGGGGCGGGTTCGGCCCTCATGGGCATTGGCACCGCTCGCGGCGACGACCGCGCCGTGGCTGCTGCCGAGATGGCGATCTCCAGCCCGCTGCTCGAGGCGAGCATCGACGGCGCGCACGGGGTCTTGCTCAGCATCCAGGGCGGCTCGGATCTCGGCCTGTTCGAGATCAACGAGGCGGCTCAGCTCGTTGTCAACTCGGCCGCGCCCGACGCGAACATCATCTTCGGCGCGGTCATCGACGACGCGCTCGGAGATGAGGTCCGGGTGACGGTCATCGCGGCAGGCTTCGACGAGCCCGAGGCGGGCCGGGCCCGGCCGCGAACGGCGGCCTACGGTTCGTCCCGGCCGGCGGGCGGATCCCACTCTGGTGGCCTGACGTTCGGCGCGCCTGCTGTCGCGAGCCGGGCGGCCGGCGATAGCCCCGGCGATGGCGGGGCTGGCACGCCCGGTCCGGGCGGCTGGCGGCCGTTCCGGCTGGACGGCGCGCCCGCCGTGGCCGAGGC
>JBOHCP010000572.1:0-3900 GCA_050698875.1 Streptosporangiaceae bacterium
GCCGTACGTGGTGCCGGCGTACCGGACGCACGCGCCCGCGGAGGCGATCGCGGCGGCGGTGCGGCTGCTGGCCGCCGCCAGCCGCCCGGTGATCGTGGCCGGCGGCGGGGTGCGGGCTTCGGGCGCCGGCGCGGAGCTGCGCCTGCTGGCAGAGCTCCTGAACATCCCGGTGGCCACCTCGCTCAACGCCAAGGACCAGCTGCCCGGTGACCATCCGCTGAACGTCGGCGTGCCGGGCGTGTACGCCAGGGCGAGCGCCAATCAGGTGCTGCTCGAGGCCGACCTGGTGCTGTATGTGGGCAGCAAGACGGCCAACCAGGTCACGCTGAACTGGCAGATCCCGCCGCTGAGCACAAAGGTCATCCAGCTGGACATCGAGCCCGCCGAGCTCGGCAGGCACTACCCAGACACGCTCGGCCTGGTGACCGATGCCAGGCTCGGGCTGGCTGACCTCGCCGCGGCGGCAGCGGGAGACGATAGTCCGGGCCGGCTGGCCTGGCGGCAGCGCGCGCAGGACATCGTCCGGCACTGGCGGGCTGAGTACCGGGAGCTCATGACGTCCGATCAGGAGCCGATCCGGCCGGAGCGGCTGTCGGCCGAGATCACGGAGCACCTGCCAGCCGACGCGCTGCTGGTCTCCGACACCGGCCATGCCGGCATGTGGACCGGCGGCTTCGTCGACCTCACCAGCCCGGGCCAGGGTTTCATCCGGGCCGCTGGCTCGCTGGGATGGGGCCTGCCGGCCGCCCTCGGTGCGCAGGTGGCGGCGCCGGAGCGGCCGGTGATCCTGTTCACCGGCGACGGCGGTCTCTGGTATCACATCGCCGAGCTGGAGACCGCGGCGCGCTGGAAGATCCCCGCGGTCATCGTGGTCAACAACAACCGCTCGCTGAATCAGGAGATCAACGTGTACAGCCGGGCGTATGGCGGGTCACTGCACGGCCGGCACGGCGAGCTCTGGCATTTCGAGGACATCGACTTTGCCAAGGTAGCCGAGTCGATGGGGGTGCTCGGGCTGACCGTCAAGAAGGCAGCAGATTTCGAAGCAGCGCTGGAGAAGGCGCTCGCGGCCGAGGGACCGGCCCTGATCAACGTGGTGACGGAGGTCGAGGCGCTCGCTCCGCGAGCCAACACCGAGCGGGCCGCGGCCGGCGAGACGGCCGCCAACTAGACGGAAGGACATGACTGTGCGAGGCGACGATGCGGCACCGCAGGCCGCTGACTTCTGCTATGACGTCGACGCGCGATGGGAGCAGTTGCCGGACGGGATCAAGCACCGGGACGTGTCTGCGGTAGACACCGACTCCCGCGACCGCGTGTACCTGCTGACGAGGTATGACTCCAACGTGCTGGTGTATGAGCGGGACGGCTCCTTCTGCACTGCCTGGGGCGGGGACCACTTCACCAACCCGCACGGGCTGACCATCGGACCGGACGACTGCGTGTGGACGGTCGACAACGGCGACCATTCGGTGCGCAAGTTCTCGCCGGACGGCAAGCTGCTGCTGACCCTGGGCCGGCCTCGCGAGCCGTCGGACACCGGGCACCACCAGGGCGGCGGATTCGTGGTGCACAACGTGGAGACGGTCCTGCGGCCTGGACCGCCGTTCAACGGCTGCACCAACCTGGCCGTCAACTCGGCCGGGCGTATCTACGTGGCAGACGGCTACGGCAACTGCCGGGTCCACGTGTTCTCAGCCGACGGGGCGCTGATCACGTCCTTCGGCGAGGTCGGTATCGGTGCTGGCCAGTTCCACCTGCCGCACGGCATCGCCGTCGACGGCGACGACCGGGTGCTCGTGTGCGACCGGGAGAACGACCGCATCCAGGTGTTCGATCCCGACGGCAGGTACCTGACCGAGTGGACCGACGTGCAGCGGCCGTGCCACGTCGCGGTCGACGGCGACGGCTATGCCTACGTGGCGGAGCTATGGCGGCCGAAAGCCAAGGGCTCCTTCACCCACGGGTTCATGCGGGAAGACCGGCCTGGCCGGGTCACGATCTTCGACCGCGACGGCTACATCGTCGCCCGGTGGGGCGCGAGCACGGTGAGCCGGACCGCGCCGGGCAACTTCATCGCGCCGCACGGCATCGCGGTCGACTCGCGCGGCGACGTGTACGTCTGCGAGGTGGCCTACACCTTCGGAGTCAGGGCCAACAACGTGGACCCGGCCGAGGCCGCCGCCCATCAGATCCAGAAGTTCACCCGACGCACGGCCTAATCCGGCAGGGACACGGCCTAATCCGGCAGGGACACGGCCTAATCCAGAAAGGACGCAGCGCAGATGAGGCATAACACCGGCAAGATCCGCTCGACGCACGGCGGTAACCTGCCGCGGCCAGCGGAATTTGACGCGCTGCTGCAGCAGGGGCCGGTGGTGACGGCGGAGGTTGCGGCGGAGCTGCCGGGGGGGGTGCAGTACGTGGTGGACCGCCAACTGGACTGCGGCCTGGACGTCATCAACGACGGTGAGTATGTGAAGGCGGCAGGCGGCGGCAGCTATGCCGGCTACATCCACCAGCGCGTGACCGGCTGGGAGGTGCGGCCGATCGATCACTCCAAGCCGCCCAAGCGGGACGGTGTCGGCGGCCGCGAGCGCCGCCTGTTCCCCGGTTTCTACGAGTCGGGCCTATGGCTGCAGGGCTCGGGCGGGCCGGTGCGGCCGGGGTACTTCAAGCCGGGCCGGCCGCCGGAGCCGACGACCGAGCGGGTCGCGACCGGGCCGGTGACCTACACCGGGCAGGCGGCGATCCAGGCCGACGTCGACGCTCTGCGCAAGGCGCTGGCCGGCAAGGACAGCCAGGTAGAGGGTTTCGTGGCGGCGCTGGGCCCGCTGTCCCTGGGCGCCGGGGCGCGCAATGAGTACTACTCCTCAGCGGAGGAGTACATGACCGCGGTCGCCGAGGTGGTGCGCGAGGAGTACAAGGCGGTTACCGACGCCGGGTTCATCGTGCAGATCGACGAGCCGGAGTTCGCCACGTCCTGGCAGTTTTACCCGGACTGGACGGTGCAGCAGTACCGGGCCTACCTCGGGTCCTGCGTGGAGGTCATCAATCACGCGCTGGCCGGGCTGCCCGAAGACCAGATCCGGTTCCATGTCTGCTGGGGGTCGGGGCACCGGCCGCACGTATCCGACATCGACCTCAAGGACATCGCGGACCTGCTGGTGACGATCAACGCCCAGGCGTACTCGGTGGAGGCCGGGAACGTCCGGCACGCGCACGAGTGGAAGGTCTGGGGAGATGTCCGGCTGCCCGACGGCAAGATCCTTGTGCCGGGCGTCATCTCCCACGCCACCGACCTGGTTGAGGCCCCCGGCCTCGTCGCCGAGCGGCTGGTCAACTACGCCAGCCTGGTCGGCCGGGAGAACGTGCAGGCCGGCACCGACTGCGGCATCGGCTCGCGGGTGGGCCACGAGGAGATCGTCTGGGCCAAGCTGACGGCCATGGCCGACGGCTGCGCGCTCGCCAGCAAGCAACTGTGGGGCAAGTGACTCAAGGGGTGACTGACGTGACCTACGACCTGCTGATCAAGGGCGGCCACGTCCTGGACCCGGGCCAGGGCCTGGACGGGACGCTCGACATCGCCATCACCGGCGGCAAGATCAGCCAGATTGCCGCCGACATCCCGGCCGCGGAAGCGGCCAGGGTGCTCGAGGTGCGCGGCCAGGGCCGGCACGTCGTGCCGGGGCTGATCGACATGCACACCCACGTCGCGAACGGTGCGATCACCGAGGGCGTCGGCATGGGCAACTGCGACCCCGACGCCATCGGCGTGCACTCGGGCGTGACGACGGTCTCCGACTGCGGGTCGGTCGGCGTGGCCAACCTCGGCGTCTTCCCGGCCTACATCGTGCCGAACGCCAAGACCAGGGTGATCACCATGGTCAACGTCGGCAG
>JBOHCP010000573.1:0-3897 GCA_050698875.1 Streptosporangiaceae bacterium
CCTCGGCGCGACGGCTCTGGCCCGGCCGCCCGGCCCGGACATCGGCGGGCCAGCCGCCGACGCGGCCGTCGCCCAGCCAGCCGACGACGCCGATGCGGCGGCCGAGGCCGCTGAGGCGTCCTGGCAGGTGCGGCGCGTCGGCTTCCCGTCCCGTTTCATCGTGGCCCAGCTCGCGGCCGATCCCCGGCTGCCGATCTGGACTCGCCGGGCCGCCGGCGTGCTCGTCCTTTCGGTCGGCTTCAGCTTCTGGCTGGGGTGGCGCTATGGCCTGACCATCGCCGCCGCCGCCGCCATCATCGACACGGTGTACCAGTCCAAGACCGTCTCGCTGATCCCGGCGGCGGCCAGGGTTGCCTTCGCCCAGCGCCGGACCAGGCACCGGCTGCGACTGCTGCGGCCATGGGGATATCACGCCCTGCACGCCCGGCCGATCCCCGGCACCGAGTCGATCATCGATCACCTGGTGGTCGGTCCGGGCGGGGTGTTCGCGGTCGACTCCGAGCGCTGGGACCGCCGGCTGCCGGTTCGCACGGTCGCCAGCAACTCGGCGGCCGGGCCGGTGCTCTATCACGGGCCGTTGAGCCAGAAGGGCCGGCTGGCCCACGCCCGCTGGGAGGCCGCGCAGGCGACCCACTTGCTGAGCCGCGAGATGCGGCGGCAGATCACCGTGCGCCCGGCCATGGTGATCTACGGGCCGACCGTGCCCTGGACGGTCGCCAGGCTGCGCGGCGTCGACGTGTTCTCCGGGCGGTCCGTGGTGCGGTACTTCGCCAGCCGGACGCGGGTCAAGGGCGAGACCGCGATGAACTGGGAACAGGTGGGCGAGATCGTGGCAGCGGCCGAGCGCGCCCTGCCGCCCGGCTGGCACGGCACGCGCGGCTGACAGTCATCTCCCGTTCCGGCCCCGGCACGGGCTAGTCTGTGTCGTCCCGCGAACGTGGAGGACTCGCACACGTGGCCAATCTGCGCACCTGGGTCGCCGGCGCCCGCCCGCGCACCCTGCCTGCTGCCGTCGTCCCGGTCGTCGTCGGCTCGGGCGTCGCGGTCGGGTACGGCAAGTTCGACCTGGGGCGGGCCGCCCTGGCCCTGCTCGTCGCGCTCGCCCTGCAGGTCGGCGTCAACTTCGCCAACGATTACAGCGACGGCATCCGCGGCACGGACGAGGCCAGGGTGGGCCCGGTGCGGCTGGTCGGCTCCCGGCTAGCCCGGCCCGGCCAGGTGCTCGCCGCCGCGGTGGGCTGCTTCGCCGTCGCGTGCGCCGCCGGCCTAGCGCTGGCGGCGGAAACCACCTGGTGGCTGCTGCTGGTCGGGGCGGCCGCGGTCGCGGCCGCCTGGTTTTACACCGGCGGGAGCCGGCCGTATGGCTACCGCGCCCTCGGCGAGCTGTCGGTGTTCGTGTTCTTCGGCCTGGCGGCGGTGTCCGGCACCGCCTACGTCCAGATGCAGACTCTCACCTGGCTGCCGTGGGCGGCGGCGGCCGCCATCGGCCTGCTGGCCTGCGCCTTGCTGGTGATCAACAACCTGCGCGACATCCCGACCGACAGCCAGTCCGGCAAGAAGACGCTCGCCGTAGTGCTCGGCGACCACCGGACCCGGCTGCTGTACACGGCCTGCATCGTGGTCCCGTTCTGCGTCGTGGTCGCGCTGGCGCCGGCCCGCCCGCTGAGCCTGCTGGCCCTGGCCGCGCTGCCGCTCGCACTCGCCCCGGTCCGCGTGGTCCGGGACGGCGCCACCGGCGGCAGCCTGATCGCCGCCCTCGGCCAGACGGGCCGACTGGAACTCGCCTACGGCGCGCTGCTGACCCTCGGCCTGGCGATCAGGCTCTAGCGCAGTCGCCAGGCGACGCGCGACACCGGGTCCGGCCGGCGCGGCAGCGGCTCTAGGCGCGCCCCGCCGCGCCGTTGGCGGTGCCTGGATCGTGCGCCTTGGCCGCTTCGACAGGTTCCTGGCCGTGCGTGGGATGCACCTCCGCTGCCTCGCCCAGCGCAGCCAGCACAGCCACTGGCAGCGGAGCCTCAGGAACCTCAGTCACCGCTAGGACAGCCTCGGGCAGCGGAACGTCAGGCACCGGCGGTACCTCGACCTCGGCGACAGCAGCCGTAGCTGCCTCCAGCCTGGCCTCATCGTGCACAGCCTCAGCCAGCGCCGCGTCCGCAGTGCCGTCACCAGCCGCGGCCGTCACGGCGGGAGCCGGGACGTGGGGCCGTGGCGGCTGTGCCGAGCCTGCCAGCGCATCGGCCACCGAACCAGTGCCGTCGAACGCGCTTGTCACCGCCTTCAGCGCGCTGGTCAGCTCGCTCGGAATCATCCACATCGAGTTGCCAGGTCCCTGGGCAATCTGCGGCAGCGTCTGCAGGTACTGGTAGGCGAGCAGCTTCGGATCCGGGTCGTTCTCGTGGATTGACTGGAACACCGACGTGATCGCCTGCGCCTGGCCCTCCGCCTTGAGGATCGCACTCTGCTTCTCGCCCTCGGCCCGCAGGATATTGCCCTGCTTATCCCCGTCGGCCGTCAGGATCTGGGCCTGCCGGACGCCCTCGGCGGTCAGGATCGTCGCGCGCTTCTCCCGGTCGGCGCGCATCTGCTTCTCCATCGCCTCCTTGACGGTCTGCGGCGGGTCGATGGTCCTGAGCTCGACCCTCGTGACCCGGATTCCCCACTTGCCCGAGGCGTCGTCGAGCACGCCGCGCAGCTGGGTGTTAATTGTCTCGCGCGAGGTCAGCGTCTGCTCCAGGTCCATCGACCCGATCACGCTGCGCAGCATGGTGGCCGTGAGCTGCTCGATCGCCTGGATGTAGTTGACGATCTCGTAGTCGGCCGCGCGCGGGTCGGTCACCTGGAAGAACAGCACCGTGTCGATGCTGACCACCAGGTTGTCCTCGGTGATCACCCGCTGGCCGGTGAACGACACGACCTGCTCGCGCAGGTCGATCAGCGGCTTGACCCGGTCGATGAACGGATAAATCCAGTTCATCCCGGGCTCAAGCGTCTTGGTATAGCGGCCGAACCGCTCCACGTTGCGGGCCCGGGCCTGCGGCACGATGCGGATGCCCCGCGTCGCTGTCAGAAAGACCAAGATCGCCACGACGACGATCACGATCAGAGTGGTCATGTTTGCTCCCGCGGATACACCAGGGCTGTCGCGCCCTCGATGTGCATGACGTCGACGGTCTTCCCGGCCGGGATGACCTGAGTTTCGTCGTAGGAACGCGCCGACCACACCTCGCCGCCGATGCGGACCCGGCCGCCGTTTGGGCCAACTTCCTCGATGACGATCGCCGGCCTGCCGATGAGCGCTGCCGTACCGCTGCGCAGCAGCGGTGGCTGCCTGATATGCCGCAGCGCGAACGGCCGGGCGACGCCGAGCCCGAGACCTGAGGCGAGCACGAACACGCCGAACTGGATGGCAGCATCGCCGCCGAAGAATCCGGCACCCGCCGCGAGCAGCGCTGCGACACCCAGCAGTCCGAAGGCGAGCGTGGTCGTGAGGATCTCAGCGGTGCCGAGTACAGCCGCGACGATCAGCCAGATAACCCACGTACTCACCGCGGCGCTCCGAATCGGAAGTATTCCTGCCTTAGACAGTAGTCCCGTCCGACCAGGAGTGCATCACGCCGCGAGGGCGGGGAACGGCGGTCGTCCGGCCCGGTCCCGGTCGCCCGGCCGCGGTCCATCGGCGGGCTCGTCGAGGCCGCGGCGCGGCGGCGCGGCGGCGCGCTACGCAGCCATGGCGGCCGCGACCTTTCCCGCTGCGGCCTCGAGCTCGGCGTCCGAGACGTTCGGCAGCACGTCCTCCCAGATCGGCAGGTACATGCCCCGGGCCTCCACCATGCCGAGCGGCCGCGGGATGAACCAGACGTGGAAGTGCGCGCCGCCGTCGCCCCACCGGTTCAGGTG
>JBOHCP010000574.1:0-3888 GCA_050698875.1 Streptosporangiaceae bacterium
GCGCCAGCCGGGGGCGTGGCGCTGCCCGCCGACACATACCACGCCGTCGGATCAGTCCAGCTGGCTGATCCGACGGCCGCCAGGCGGCCGGGTACGCGCATGGGAGTGAGCTAGCTATGGCTCAGGCAATAGCTGACTCACTCCCATGGCCCGGGGAGCGAGCAGAATGCCCGCTGACGCGGGCGATGGTCAGGTGAGCCGGCTAATCCGCCCGGCCAGCGCGAAATCGCTGACCGTCAGGCCGCCCGCTGAGTGCGTCGACAGCGTCAGGGTCACCTTGTTCCACCCGATGGCGATGTCGGGATGGTGATTAGCGGACTCCGCCAGGTAGGCAACCGCGCCCACGTACAGCATGGCGGCCTTGAAGTCAGCGAGCGTCGCCACGTGCACGATGCTGTCGCCCTGCCTGGTCCAGCCGTCCAGCCCGGCCAGCCGCTCGGAAACCTGCTCATCGGACAGCACGCTCATGTCGACCTCCCGGTTGGTGCGCAACTCTGCCCAGTGTCTGCCCGTTCCGGCCGCCCGGGATCGCGATTTCGGCCGGCAACCCGGAGGTCCGGCCAGCCCGCGGCCCGGCGGTGGCGACCGGTAGGCTCCGTGAGCGTGACACGCACCCCGCCGCCCGCGGCCGGCCCGGCATCGGCATCGCCGGCCGCGCCCCGCCGGACGCCGCTGACCAGCGTGCACGAACGGCTCGGCGCCAGCCTCACCGACTTTGCCGGATGGCTGATGCCGCTGCGCTACGGCAGCGAGACGGCCGAGCACAACGCGGTGCGAACGGCGGCCGGGATCTTCGACCTCTCTCACATGGGTGAGCTCGCGGTGAGCGGGCCAGATGCCGCCGCCGCTCTCGACTACGCGCTGACCGGGGCCCCGTCGGCGCTGCAGCCAGGACGCGCGCGGTACACGATGATCTGCGCCCCGGACGGGGGCGTCCTGGACGACCTGATCGTTTACCGGCTCGGTGACGCCGAGTTCCTCATCGTCGCCAACGCGGCGAACACCGCCGTCGTCACTGAGGCGCTCACGGACCGCGCCGCCGGCCGGGACGTGACCGTCAGGGACCGTACGGACGGCTACGCGCTGATCGCCGTCCAGGGCCCGCGGGCTGCATCGATCCTGGCCCCGCTCGCGTCGGCCGAGCTGGACGGACTGAAGTACTACGCCAGCTACCCCGCTCTGCTGGCGGGTCACCAGGTGCTGCTGGCGCGAACGGGGTACACCGGCGAGGACGGGTTCGAGATCTTCGCCGCGCCGGACGGCGCGGCAGAACTGTGGGCCGCCATCAGCGCGGCAGGTGCCGGGAGCGGGCTGCAGCCAGCGGGCCTCGCCGCCCGCGACACACTCCGGCTCGAGGCCGGCATGCCGCTGTACGGTAACGAGCTGAGCCGGGACGTGAGCCCGTTCGACGCGGGCCTCGGCCGGGTTGTCAGGTTCGACAAGCCAGGTGACTTTGTCGGCCGCGCGGCGCTCGCCGAGCGCGCCGGGGCCGAGCCGGAGCGCAAGCTGGTGGGACTGGTCAGCGAGTCGCGACGCGTCCCGAGGCACGGCTACGACGTGCTCAGGGACGGCGCCCCGTGCGGCGTCATCACCAGCGGCGCCCCGTCGCCGACGCTCGGCGTCCCGATCGCGATGGCCTACGTCCGTCCCGAGTCGGCCGAGGCGGCGGCAGAGCTGACGGTAGATGTCAGAGGCCGCGCCGAGCCGGCCAGACTGGTGGATTTGCCGTTCTACCGCCGGGCCTGATGGCGGCCCGGCGGCTCGATACCGCGCCAAGACGCGGCAGGACAAGACCTGGCAAGAGAGGCGAAAATGTCCGTTCCCGACGAGTTCCACTACACGCCAGAGCATGAGTGGGTGGCAATCAGCGGCGCCACGGCCTCGGTGGGGATCACCGACCACGCGCAGCGAGCCCTCGGCGACGTGGTCTTCGTGTCCGCTCCAGCCGCCGGCACCCGGGTCGTCGCCGGGGAGCCTTGCGGGGAGGTCGAGTCGACCAAGTCGGTCAGCGACCTGTACTCCCCCGTTGACGGCGAGGTCACCGAGGTCAACCCGGAGATCGAGGACGACCCGGGCCTGGTCAACTCCGACCCCTACGGCGCCGGCTGGCTGTTCAAGGTGCAGCTGGACGACACCAGCGGGGAACTGCCGCCTGGCCTGCTGGCCCCGGCCGAGTACAAGGCGCTGACCAAGGACGATGCGTGACGTGGAGCGGCCGTAGCGGGGCCGCTGACCTGCGCAGGCTGGACATGGCGACGGCGCACCTGGAGGCGCCGTTCGCCATCGTGGACATCGCCGCGTTCCGCGCCAACGCGGCCGCGATGATCGGCCGGGCAGCGGGCAAGCCGATCCGGCTGGCCAGCAAGTCCGTCCGGTGCCGGTATCTGATCGAGCAGGCGCTCAGCATGACCGGGTTCCGCGGAATCCTCGCCTTCACGCTCCCGGAAGCCCTGTGGCTCGCTGCCACCGGGGCGAGCGAGGACATCGTGGTCGCCTATCCCACCGCCGACCGGCATGCCCTGGCCAGGCTCGCGGGCGAGCCGGCCGCGGCCGGCGCCGTGACCGTCATGGTGGACAGCGCCGACCATCTCGACCTGATCGAGAAGGCCGCCGCGGGGCTTTCCGACCCGCAGCAGGTCAGGGTCGCGATCGACATCGACGCCGGGTACGAGGCGCTCGGCGGCTGGTTCCGCGCCGGGGCGCGCCGGTCACCTATCCGCTCGCCCGCCGCGGCGGAACGGCTGGCCGAAGCGATCCTCGCGCGGCCCGGGCTGCGACTGGTCGGCCTCATGGCCTACGAGTCGCAGATCGCGGGGGTCGGGGACGACCCGCCGGGAAGGCCGCTTTACGCACGCGCCGTCCGGATCATGCAGCGCAGGTCGGCCGGCGAGCTAGCGGCCCGCCGCTCGGAGATCGTGGCAGCGCTCCGGGCGCTGGTCCCGCTGGAGTTCGTCAACGGCGGCGGGACGGGCTCGCTCGCCGCCACGGTCGCCGAGCCCGCCGTCACCGAGGTCGGGGCCGGCTCCGGGCTGTACCACCCGACGCTGTTCGACGCCTATCGCGGCTTCACCGGCGTGCCTGCCGCGATGTTCGCGCTGCCGGTCGTCCGCCGGCCAGTGCCGGGCATGGTCACCGCCCTCGGCGGCGGCTACCCGGCCTCCGGGCCCGGCACCGCAAGCCGGGTACCGTCGCCCTACCTGCCGGCCGGCCTGCGGCTCGACAAGGAGGAAGGCGCCGGCGAGGTGCAGGCCCCGCGGATCGGCCCGGCCGCGGATCAGCTGAAGATCGGCGCCAAGGTGTGGTTCCGCCACGCCAAGGCGGGCGAGCTGTGCGAACGGTTCAGCGAGCTCCACTTGATCGACGGCGACGCGGTCGTCGCGACAGTGCCGACCTACCGGGGCGATGGCCAGGCCTTCGCGTGATGCCCGGCGCTACCGCAGCCGCCGACGGCGCGCCCAGATGCGGAGCACGGTCAGTCCGACCACGACGGCGCCGGCCGCCGCGGCGCCGATCTGAACCTCGCGCCTGGCCAGCTGCTCCATGGCCTTCGTCCGCAGCATCCGGACATTGCCTGCTGGGCTGACCCGGTCGGCCAGGGCGTCGATGGTCCGCGCCAGGTCCTCACGGGTGTGCTCGATCTGCGCAACCAGGGCGTCAGGATCGTTCTTCGCGGAATCACTCTTCGCGACGGTGCCCTCCGTAACAGTGCCATTCGCGACGGTGTCCGGCACTGCCACCGCCCCGCGAACCTCCTGAACCGCCCCGCCTGGGTCCGCCATTGCACCAAGACCTTTCCGGCCCGGCTTCCACCCGCCGAACGCCTGGCCTCCAGTCTCCCAGGCCGCTGGCGGCCGGTCACGACCGGCTACCGGTAGCGAGGCGTTGCAG
>JBOHCP010000575.1:0-3887 GCA_050698875.1 Streptosporangiaceae bacterium
ACGTTACCGCAGCTCAGAAGGCTGAGCCGCCTTGGCGGTGAGCCACGACCCTGACCGAAATGTCGCGATCGGCATGCCGCAGTGGCCGTGACCTCGACCCCGGCGCCACAGGAAGCGGACATACGGCGCCGAACGGCCCACCTGCCTCCTCCTCGCTGCTGCTTGTAAGCACCAGCCCGATCTGGCCATGAGTGTTCGCGCGGTTCCCCTGACCTGCGACGACATCCAAACCTTCAAGTCCATGTTGATTGTTCAGAGAAGCCCGCCGCCCAGTTCATGGCTGTCTTCGGCCCTTACTCCCAGCGGGTCGTCCAGGTGCTGGACCGCTTCGACCCGGCCGTCGTGACCCGTGCCGCCGCGAGCGTCGGCGACCGCGACGACGAGATCCCCTTGCGACCCGAGGAGCTCACGAGATGACAACCCCGCTGGCCGGCACCGCCGGACCCCGCCGCTCCCCGTTCGCGGGCGCTGACGTCTGCCGCGAGGCCGGGCTCACCCTGCCCGGCGGCACGGCACGGCCCCTGTTCGACGACGACATGTGGGACTTCACCGAGGTCGCCGGGCTTCCCAACCAGATGGCGAAGGTCAGCCGCCGGTTCGACTTCGCCGCGATCACCCGTGAGAGCTGGCGGCTGGTCGCCAAGGAGCAGATCATGGCCATGCTCGTTCCCCGGCACGAGGCCGTGATCATCCTGCCGCATGCATACCGGACCCCGCTGCACCTGACGACCGCGTCCGGCCGGTTCGCCGAGCTGACCCGGCTCCTGAACTGGCTGGACGGCCAGCACGTCGCCAGCCTGGCCGGCATCGACGACGACCGGTGCGAGGCATGGATGGCCCACCGCCGCTACCTGCTCGACGAGAACGGGAACGTGGCCGGCGAGCGCAGCCCGGCAACCCGCCGGGCCGCCGCCCAGGCCGTCGCCGACCTGGTCACCCACCGGGAACTGTTCACCGCCGACACCGTCTCCGCGGACCTGCGGCCCTGGAGAGGAGCCGCTCCCTCGGTCGTCGCCGAGATGCCGCACGGAGCCCGGCAGAACAAGACCCCGCCCGTCGGCGATGCCGTCCTGCAGCCGCTGCTGGCCGCCGCCCTCTACCTGACGGGCACCCTCGGCCCGCACGCGCGCGGGCTGCTGGAACAGGTCAGGGACACCGACCGGCGATGGTCTCGTAAACACGGCGATCATGTCTTCACCTCCACGCTGCCCGCCGAGCAGATCGTGCAGGTGCTCGAAGGCTACGAGCAGCGGGGAGAACCGCTGCCAGCGGCCGCAGACCACGTCATCCGGGACCGGCTCGAAGCCGGCTGGTCACCCGGTGACCCGCTGGCCCGGCTTTCCCTCGGCCTGCTGGCCCGGCAGGCCGGCGTCACCCAGTTCTGGAGCCAGTGGATACCGGACATGCGGGACCGGATCGAGGAAACGCTGAGCGCTGTCGGGATGGAAAAACCGCTCGGGCGCAGCTCGCCCGCCGTCGAGCGTGCTGACGGCGACGGCACCGTCCCGTGGACGCTGCCGCTGGACCGGCTCGAAGCCGTGGCCCTGACCGGCATCATCCGCACCTCCTCGATCGCCCTCCTCGCCGCGGTATCAGGAATGCGCTCGTCTGAGCTGATGGAACTGGGAACCGGGTGCTGCCGACCGCCGGAAAAATACGGGCCCGGATTCGTCCGCTACCGGCTGGCCAGCAAGATCGTCAAGGGCCAGCCGCTCGGCGGGACACCGGATGAGTGGGTCGTCATCGAGCCCGCCTACCAGGCAGCCCAGCTCCTCGTCCGTCTCCACGACGATCCCCGGCCGGGCAACCCGCTGCTGGGCCGGTTCGCGTTCGACGTCCGCTGGACCTGGTTCCGGAACTGGGTCAACGGCCCCTCCGGCCAGCGGCTCGGCCTCGCACCCATCCCGGACGGCCCGGTCAGCCTTCGTGCCCTGCGCAGGACCCTGGCGATCGAGCTGGCCTACCGGCCCGGCGGCGTCCTCGCTGCGAAACTCCACCTCAAGCACATCGCCGTCGCCACTACGGAGGGATACGCTTCCCGCCCGGGCGGCGCGCAGGCCGAACTGCTCGCCGAGGTCAACAAGCACGAGTCCGAACGCAACCTGGAACTGGTCTGGGCCGAGTTCCGGAACTACCAGCAGGGCATCATGCCCGCCGGGCCCGGCGCCCGCGAGCTGACCGAGTTCTTCGCCCACATCGACGGCAAGCCCGCCACAGGCGATCCCGGGACACCCAAAGTACAGGCCAGCGACCGCGACGTGCTCAACCTCATGACCAAGCGGGCCCAGACGCTGCACCTCGGGAACTCGAACTTCTGCTGGTTCACCGATCCGTCCCGGGCGCTCTGCCTCAAGCTCGCCGGAACCCCGGCCGCGGACAAGCCGCTCATCGGGATGTGCGACTCGGCCCGCTGCCCGCAGGCCACCCATCATCCCTGTCACCGGCCTGTCTGGGCCGAGCACGCCGAGAACACCAAGACGTTCCTCGGCCAGCTCGGCCGGCCCCAGAAGACCGAAAGAGCACGCCTGCAAGCCGAGTATGACCGCGCGACCCGCGTCCTGGCGCGAATCGACGAGGCCGCAGCCGCGGGAGAACCGGAATGAGGCTCAGCAGGCAGCAGATCGCCGGCAACGAGGCGAAGATCAGGGCGGCCATGACCCGGCTCCTGGACGGCGACATCCCGCCCGGCGGGAAATGCGACATCAAGACCCTCGCCGGCGCCGCCGGCGTCGACCGCACCGCCTTCTACGGCAGCCGCCCCTACGCCCGCCTCCGCGAAGAGTTCGAGCAACGGCTCGGCGAACTCCTTGATGCCGGCGAACGGCCCGATCCCCGTGATGCCCAGGCCGCCCGGCTCAAGGACGAGATCGCCCGGCTGAAGGAACGTCTCGCCCGGTCAGAGGCCGCGACCGGCGAGCTGACGGCCTTCCAGGAGCAGGCCCTGGCCCGGCTTGCCGTCCAGCACACCGAGATCACCCGGCTGCGCCAGGAAGTCCGGCTGGCCGCCGGCATCCGCCGGCTGCCGGTCCCTTCCTCCCAGGAGCAGCACCTGTCATGACCACCGTTCAGCCCCGCGAACCCGGCCTGGCCGACGCTGTCCGCGCCGCCGCTGCCGGGCTCTACTCCCTCGAAGCCGCCTGCGACCTGGTGATCGGCACCGGATGGCTGCACCGCGACGACTTCAGCTCCTTCGTCAGCACCGTCACCTCGATCACCGACGGCGTCACCGAACTCGCCCACATCGACTGGCAGGCCGCCATCAGCAGCCGTGATGCCGGGCTCCTTCCCTGCGGCAGCGGGGAGAACCGGATCCTGCGGCTGGCGGCCAGCATCGCCGCCGGCATCCCCGTCGACCTCAACGAGGCGCTCTGCGGGCTCGACCAGTCCAGCGTCGCCCTCGTCATCCGCGCCGTCCGTCACGCGAACGGTGATCGTCCCGCCGATTTCGACGGCTCCTGACGATATGACGTGCATCACATCCAAGAGCGGTAATCGCCACACGGCACGCCATCATCAGCACGAAACTTCCGCACTCGAATCGGCCAGGCAGAATCGCTACACGAATCTCCTGCACACGGCGAGTGCGGACAGAAGGCACTCCTACATCACGCACCTGGTGGAGTTCGACTATCCGGAGAAGTTCGTGTCCATGCAGGCAGGCCACGGCTACGCCAGCACCACGGCGATTTACACCGGCGTGTCCGACGGCTACCGCAACCGGGTGATCCAGCGCGCGCTGCATGACCGCCACCCTGACCTGCGGGACGCCGAATGATCAAGAAGATGGGAATCACCTGGAACCTGCGCAAGCTCATGGCCGACCGTGACATGTTCCAGACCACGGACCTGGTCCCGCTGCTCGCCGAGCGCGGCGTTCACCTGTCCCG
>JBOHCP010000576.1:0-3882 GCA_050698875.1 Streptosporangiaceae bacterium
CCTTGATCGAGGGCGCCGAGGTGCACCCGGACTGCGTGGCTGCCTACGAGGACGCGACCGCGCTGCTCGCGTCGCTCGGCCACGAGGTGGCGGACTTCGATCTGCCGTTCCCGGTGGAGGCGGTGCCCTCGTTCCTCGCGCTGTGGTACGCGATGGCCACGCTGGCGCCGATCGCCCCGGACCAGGAGGCGGAGTTGCTGCCGCTGACCCGTTACCTGCGTGCCAAGGGCATGGCGCTGTCGGCCGCCGACCTGCTGCTGCACCAGGGTATCCTGCAGGGCAGCGTCCGGATCGCGCTGCGGGCGCTGACCGGCTACGACGCGATCCTGACGCCCACGGTGGCGCTGCCGCCGCGCCCGGTCGGCTGGTTCGACGAGGTCGAGCCGGCCGAGAACTTCATCCGGCAGACCCAGTTCACGCCGTGGACTGCGCTGTACAACCTCTCCGGTCAGCCCGGTGTGAGCGTGCCGCTGTACTGGACCGCGGACGGGCTCCCGATCGGCGTCATGCTGGCCGGCCAGCTGGGCGCCGAGGGCACGCTGATCTCGCTGTCGGCTCAGCTCGAGGCCGCCCGGCCCTGGCAGGACCGTCGCCCGCCCATCTGGTGATCCTCGGGGCCTCGCGGTCCGGCCAGGCGTGCCAGCCCCCGATGCGTGGGACATTGCCGCGCAGGCGCAGGTCGCGCCCGGTGCTGCTGCGGCTGGCCTGGTTGCGCCGTGACTGCGGGGGACGGTGCGGTGACCCAGTGGCTGCAGCGCCTGGCCGGGATCTCCGTGCGCTTCGCGCTGGGCCGTGATCATCGCCTGGGTGATCATCCTGGGCGGGCTGCTGACTGCTGACGGCCAATCGGCAGTTCGGCGGCGCGTACGTGAACAACTACAACGTGCCGGGCACGCCGTCAGCCGACGGGCTCAACCGGCTGAACGCAACGTTCCCATCGCAAGGCGGCTACTCCGGGCAGATCGTCTTCCGCGCCAAGACCTGGTGATTACCACCGCGGCCGCCATCATGGTCGCCGTGTTCCTCGGCTTCGTAGCGAACCCCGATCCGACGGTGAAGATGCTCGCCCTCGGCATGGCCTTCGCCGTTCCGATCGATGCGTCGCTGGTCCGGATGATCCTGGTGCCGGCGATCATGACGCTGCTCGGCCGGCACGCCTGGTGGATGCCCCGCTGGCTGGAGCCGATCGTGCCGCAGCGGCGGCTGGAGGGCAGCGCGGCGGCTGCAGCAGCCGGGACCAAGCAGGCGGCCGCCGGAATCCGGTCGGACGGTGACGGCGGCGAGCGCGATGGCGAGTGGCGGACGTACACCGCGGTGAGCGGTCACCGTTCGGGCGACATCGGCGGTTGATGCTCGTAGGGTCATCGTCATGATGCTGATCGCGCTGCGGCGCGCTGCCCGCTGCCCCGGCTGGCGGCGCGTGCGTGCCGCGCTGGCGCTGGCCGGGCCCCTGGTCAGCGTCGGCGCGCTGGTCGCGGCGTGCTCGGGCGCGCCGTCACCGCAAGACATCGCGCACAGCTACCTGGCCGACTGGGCGAAGCACGACTGGGCGGGCATGCGCGGGCTGGTGACCAGGCCGCCTGCCGACTTCGCCGCTGTCAATGCCGCCGCGGTCAGGGACCTCACCGTGACCAGGGCCAGCTATGTCGGCGGTCGGCTGACCCAGAACGGCACCAGCGCGCGCGAGCCGGTAACCCAGCACCTGCAGCTCGCCGGGATCGGCACCGTCACGGTGCGATCGGAGCTGACGCTGACCAGCACCGCGCGGGGCTGGCAGGTCGCGTGGTCGCCGGCCACCATCGCGCCGCAGCTGAGGCCGGGGGACCAGCTGTCGCTGCAGGTGAGCTGGCCGCCCCGGGCGCAGATCCTCGGCGCGGATGGCGCGCCGCTGACCGTGCAGGCGCCGATGGTCATCATCGGCGTCGAGGGCCAGCGGATCCAGAGCGTTTCCGTGGTGCAGGCCGCGCTGCTCGCCGCCGGCGCACCGCAGCAGGCCGTGACGACGGCGCTGGCCGGGGCGACGGCGCACCCAACGTGGTTCGAGCCGGTCTTCACCGTGCCGATGGCTCGCTACCAGCAGCTCGAGCCCACCATCTATCCCGTCCCTGGCACGGTGTTCCAGACCATCGGCAAGCGCGAGCCGGTCACGCCGGGACTCGGCCTGCTGGTCGGCAGCGTCGGGCCGATTACCGCGCAGGAGCTGCATGCCCTCGGCGTGCCGTACGACGCGAGCAGCACGGTGGGTCAGACTGGCCTGGAATACGCCGAGGAGAAGCAGCTAGCGGGCCAGCCCGGCGCGACAATCGAGGCCATCGACGCCAGCGGAGCCACCGTGGGCACGGTCGCGACGCTCCGGCCGCAGCCGGGCAAGCCGGTCCAGACGAGCATTGACCTGCAGGTCCAGCAGGCCGCCGAGCAGGCGCTGTCCGGCGTGCAGAAAAACGCCGCGCTTGTCGCCGTCAACGCGGCCACCGGCCAGCTGCTCGCGGTCGCCTCCGATACCTCCGGCGGGTTCGACCTGGCGCTGGACGGTGCGTACCCGCCCGGCTCGTCGTTCAAGGTGCTCACCACGACGGCGCTGATCTCCAGCGGCCTGACTCCGTCGTCGCCAGCGAGCTGCCCGCCGCAGCTCACGGTCGACGGTGAGGTCTTCCACAACGCCGAGGGGACCGCGCCCATCAGCGACCTGCTGCAGGCGTTCGCCGAGTCCTGCAACACCGCGTTCATCGGGCTGGCGACCGCGCACCTATCGGCGGCCGACTTCACCCGGACCGCGGCGCTGTACCGGCTCGGGAGCACGCCGCACCTGGGGCTGGCCGCATACGGCGGCTCGGTGCCGAAGCCGGCGGACGAGGCGGACCTGGCCGCCACCGCGATCGGGCAGGGCCAGGTGCTGGTCTCGCCGCTTGGCATGGCGATGGTCGCGGCGGCGGTCGACAGCGGGCAGGTGCGCGCGCCCCGGCTCGTGGCCGGCGCACCCGACGACAGGGTGCCGCCGGCGGCGTTGCCGGCTGCGGTCGTCACCGACCTGCACACGCTGATGGCACAGGTCGTGGCGACCGGCACGGCCTCGGGTACCGGCCTGCCGCCAGGAACCTACGCCAAGACCGGCACCGCGCAGTACGGCAGCGGGAACCCGCTGCCCGAGGATGCCTGGCTGGTCGGCTTCAACAACGAGGTGACCAGCACCGACATCGCGTTCGCGATGGTGACGGTCGACGGCGGCGAGGGCGGCCCGACGGACGGGCCGGTCGTGGCCAAGTTCCTCGACCTCCTGCACCGGTCCGGAGCCTGATCACCCCGGTGTCCTAGCATTCCGTGGTAGCCGAAGGTCACCTCGGGATGCGGGGGCAGGGGGATGACCGGATGAGCGCCGATTCGCGGCGTGTACGCAGGATGCTGTATGTCGGGAACGGGGTAGCCGCGCTGGCGGTGTCGGCTTGCCTGCTGGCCGTGCTGGGCACCGGACTGGGCAGGTTCCCGGCGCTCGGCCGCGCGCTGGTACCCACCCGCGGTGCCTGGACGTCGGCGGCCGGCGCGCGGCTGCCCGACTCGCAGTCGCTGACGCTGGCCGGGCTGGCCGACCCGGCGGAGGTCACCTTCACCGCCCAGGGTCTGGCCGCCATCAGCGCGCGCACCGACGACGACGCCTATACCGCGCTCGGGTACGTGCAGGCACAGTTCCGGCTCGAGCAGATGGATCTCGAACGCAGGGTCGCCGAGGGACGGCTCGCTCAGCTGATAGGCCGGTCCGGCGTGGCGTCGGACGAGTTCGAGCTGCGGCTCGGGCTGCTGCGCACGGCCCAGCAGGAGTGGGCTCAGCTGCCGGCGAGCAGTCCGGCCGCACAGACGCTGGTGGCCTACGCGCGCGGTGTCAACGAC
>JBOHCP010000577.1:0-3875 GCA_050698875.1 Streptosporangiaceae bacterium
TCGCGGCCGGGGCCAACCTGCTGGCGATGCAGACCAACGACGCCGACTTCGAACTCGACGGGCAGCTGGGCGAGACGACGCAGCAGCTAGCCATGGCGCAGCTGCGGGCGATCGAGTACGACCGGTTGGTCGTGGTGGCCTCGACGACGGGGGTCAGCGCGATCATCGACCCGGACGGAACCGTGATCGCGCGCACCGGCACCTGGCGGCAAGCCGAGATCGAGGCCTCGGTGCCGCTGCGAACGACGACCACGCTCGCCCTGCGGGCCGGCGGCTGGCCAGAGGGCCTGGTCAGCGCGGCCACGGTTGCGGCGCTGATCCTGGCGGCTAGCCAGCTGGTGCGACGGCGCCGCCGCCGACCGGGCCAGGTCGGAGCACCCGCTGACACAGCAGAATAGGCACGTGTCCTTCTGGCGCGGTTTCCGGCAGCCCGCTCGGTACGCCACGCTGGCCGCCGGGGCCATCCCGGTGCTGGCGTTCCCCGCTGCGAACCTGGCGTGGCTGGCCTGGGTCGGGCTGGTACCGGGTCTCGCCCTCATGTGGGGCGCCGCGACGCGCCGCGAGGCGTGGGTGCGCGGCTGGTGGTTCGGGGCCGGTTACGTGCTTGCGGCGATGTACTGGCTGACGCCCAACATCGGCCCGGCGCTGCTGCTCGTGGCGATCGCCCTGGGCTTCCTCTGGAGCGCCGTCGGCCTGAGCGTGTGGTCGTTCCTGCAGCCACCGGTCACCGCGCGGCGCGCGCTCGCCGCGCTGGTCGTCGTGCCGGGCTGCTGGCTCGTCACTGAGTGGATCCGGTCGTGGCAGGGCATCGGCGGGCCGTGGGCGGTGCTCGGGACCAGCCAGTGGCAGCACCCGGCGGTGCTGGCGCTGGCTGCCGTCGGCGGCGTCTGGCTGGTCAGCTTTGCCCTGGTGGCCGCCAACACCGGCCTGCTCGTCGCGCTGGTGGCCAGGACGCCGCTGGTCAGACTGACCGGACTCGCCGGCGCGCTCGTGGCGGTGGCCGCGGGCCCGGTCGCGTTCGCGCTCACCGCCCCCGCCCCGGTGGCCAGGCCGCTCACGGTCGCGCTCGTGCAGCCGGGCCTGACGAGCGGACCCGCTGTGCGGCTGCAGCGCAACGAGCAGCTCACGGCGCGCGACGCCGGGCGGGCGGAGCTGTATGTCTGGGGCGAGAGCAGCGTCGGGTACAACCTCGCCACCCGGCCCGGCTACCTCGGGTCCCTCGAGCGGGTGTCCGCCAGGGCGGGTGCCGAGATCCTTGTCGACCAAGACGCGCAGGACGCGGCGGGCGCCCAGTCCAAGCAGGCCGCGCTCATCGGCCCGGCGGGCGTGCAGGGCCGGTACGTCAAGACCAGGCTGGTGCCGTTCGGCGAGTACATCCCGTTCCGGCCGGTGCTCGGCTGGCTCACCAAGATCAGCCGCGCGGCTCCCGCCAACGTCCAGCCGGGCACCGGAGCGCACGTCCTGCGCGCCACCATGCACGGCGGGCCGCCGCTCACCTTCGGCGTGCTCATCTGCTTTGAGTCCGCGTTCCCCGACATGTCCAGGGTGGACACCGACCACGGCGCCCAGGTCATCATCTACCAGACGTCCGACTCCACGTTCCAATCCAGCTGGGCTCCGGCCCAGCACGCCGCGCTGGGCGCGATCCGGGCCGCGGAGACCGGTCGCCCGGTGGTCCAGGCAGCGCTGACCGGAGACTCCGCCGCCTTCGACGCCCGCGGCCGGATGCTCACCTGGGCAAGCACGAGCTTCCGGGGCACGACCCTCGTCCGGCTGCAGTTGCCGTCTGCCTCAGCGCGCACCCCCTACGACCGCCTCGGCGATTACGTCCCGTGGACTGCGGTCGGGATCGCCGCCCTGGCCGCCCTGGCCGGGCTGGGCCGGGCTCTCATCGGCCGGCGCCGCGGCCGGGATACCACCGGGCAGTCGGCCGAAATGCTTACCGACCACCACTGAGCCGGACAAGCCGGCCCGGCGTCGCGCGGCCCGGGCCGGCCGTGACAAGGGTCATAGCGGGATGGACCGTCCGCAGACCGGGCGTTAGAACCACTGATCCTCACCGGGGAGTCAGCCATTCTTACGGCGGCTCCCGCCGCATGGCCCGGTGCCCGCGACCGCGAGAGCGGCCTGGCGAGGGCCCGCCCTGCCCCCGTGGCGCGCGCAGCACGCGCGCGCGAGCCCGCCGGCACCCGGCCGGTGAGCTCGACCCCGTTCGGGCTCGTACCCGGACGGGCGGCGGGGACCAGGACGAAAGGAACCCATGCCCCGCCTTGCCCGCCCGGCCTGCCATGCCCGTGACCGCGCTGCTACACTGGCCGACGCGACCAGTCAGTGGCTGATCGGCCCGGTGCGCCGCCGGAAGAAGGCGCTGGTGCTCGCCGACGCCGCCCTGGCGCTCGCCAGCGCAGGCTCGGCCGCTGCCGCGACGATTCCCGGCGCCCCGGCGGCCGGCACCGCGCAGCACGCGCTGCTCACCCCGGATCTGCGGGCCGCGGCGGCACAGCAGGCGCCGCAGCGCTCGGCGAGCAGCAGCCCGGCTGACCCGCCATCCCGGTCGCAGGCCGTCCCGGTTACCTGGAAACAGGTGCGGGACGCGATCAACTGGCAGACCAACCCGGCAGCGGCGCGCCGGCGCAGGCTGCCGCTTGCAGACCGGCTGATGCCCGTCGGCACTAGTGGCCCGCAGGCCTGGATGCCCATCTCGGGGTCGCAGCTTGCAGCGCCGCCACGATTGTCCAGCAGGCACTGGCCAGGCATGTGGGCATCAGGTCAGCGGTCATTGCGGTCGCCACCCGGGTGGGGCACCGCCCAGCAGATCATGAACCCGGCGTTCGCCGCGGACGCGTTCCTCAGCGGACTGCAGCAGTACCAGGCCGGCAATCCGGGCTGGGCCGCGCAGCCGCTGTGGGCCAGCGCCCAGGGCGTGCAGAAGTCCGGCTTCCCGTTTGCGTATGCGCGGTGGGAAGCACAGGCCGCGACCCTGGTGAAGCAGATCGCCATCAGCCAGCAGCAGGCCGCGCAGGCGACGCGGCCGCCCGCCTAGTGCCCGTTCACCTGCCCGCTGGCGCGGCCTGCCGGATCGCCGGATCCGGGCCGCCCGCCGCCCGCCGGCCGGTCCGGATCCGGCCACCGGCGCGGATGCTGTAGAAACGGAGACCATGACGTCCTTCCTGACCGATGCCGGCTACTTGGCCCTCATCGTGTTCGCCTTCGTGCAGGCGTGCTGCATCCCGATCTCGTCCGAGATCACCTTCGGGTTCGCGGGCGTGCTCGCCTACGAGGGTCATCTCAGCCTCGCGCTCGTGATCATCATCGGCGCGGCAGCCGAGCTGGCCGGATCATCCGCTGCCTACGGCCTCGGCCGGCTGGGCGGACGCCACACGGTCGAGCGATACCGCCGGTACCTGCTGATGACCAGGAGAGACGTCGAGCGCGTCGAGCGGTTCTTCGACGGGCGCGGCGCCTGGTCGGTCGCCGCCGCCCGGGTGATCCCGCTCGTGCGGACCTTCGCCGGGCTGGTGGCCGGTTTCATGGAGGTCCCGGCACTGTCCTTCGAGATCTTCAACCTGATCGGCACGGTCGTCTGGGCCACCGCGCTGTCGCTGATCGGATACGAGCTCGGCAGCGACTGGGCCAGCGCGTCGAAGAGCTTCTCCTACGCCAGCGACGTCCTCGCTGCGGTCGTGGTGCTGATGCTGGTCGTCCTCATCGTGCACAAGGCACTGCAGGTCAGAAAGGAGCGCAGGACCGGGGCCGCCGACTGGGCGGCCGGTCCCGCTGGCGGTGGCCCGGCGGGGACGCCGGACCGCGGCTGGGCCGGACAACTGGACGACACGGCATCCGGCGGGGGCGCAGACGGCCGGCCGGCCGGGCAG
>JBOHCP010000578.1:0-3865 GCA_050698875.1 Streptosporangiaceae bacterium
GCGGTGAGCGACTCTGGTGTCCAGTCGCAGTCAGTCCGGTACTGGTGGGCGATGATCGCCAGCCTGATGGCCATCGGGTCGTGACCGGCTGCCAGCAGCCTCGAGACGAGAACAAGGTTGCCCTTGGACTTGGACATCTTCTCGCCCTCGAGCCTGACCATTGCCGAGTGCGCGTACCTGCGCGCGAACGGCGGCTCCCCGGCTCCGTCCAGCGCCACCCGCGCATGCGCAGCGCTCATCTCGTGATGCGGGAAGATCAGGTCTCGGCCGCCCGCCTGGACGTCGAACGTCACGCCCAGGTAGTGCGTGGCGATCGCGGCGCACTCGACGTGCCAGCCGGGCCGGCCGGCGCCGAACTGCGACGGCCAGGACGGCTCCCCCGGCCGCTGGCCGAGCCACACCAGGGGGTCGATGGGGTCCTTTTTCCCTGGCCTGGCCGGATCGCCGCCGTTCTCGGCGCAGAGCCGCCCCATGGTGTCGCTGTCCAGCCGCGATACTGATCCGAACGCCGCGTCCGCGGCCCGGGAAAAGTACACGTCGCCTTCGAGCTCGTACAGCGCGTCCCGCTGCGCGAGCCGCCCGTTGAAGTCCCGGATCAGCGGCAGCGCTTCGACCGCGCCGATGTAGTGCGACGGCGGCAGCACCCGCAGGGCGGCCATGTCCGATCGGAAGAGGGCGATCTCCCGATCGGCCAGCGCGCGCCAGTTCTCCCCGTCCCGGTCCGCGCGCTCGATCAGCGGGTCGTCGACGTCGGTGACGTTCTGCACGTAGATAACCGTCTTGCCGGCGTCGCGCCACGCCCGCACGAGCAGGTCCCAGGCCAGGAAGGTGGCGGCATGTCCGACATGCGTGGCGTCGTACGGCGTGATGCCACAGGCGTACAGCGTGGCCGTGCCGCCGGGAGCCGCCACCGCCAGCGAGCCGCTCGCCGTGTCCCACAGGACCGGCTCAGGGCCCGAGCCGGGCAGGTCAGGTACGTCGGGAGCAGGCCACGAATCCATGGGCGCCAGATTATCGCTGCCTGACGGGCGATTTAGGCGTCGGCTTGGGTCAGCGCCTGGGCGCGGTCAGCCACGCCCGCCTGCGCGGGCCAGCTCGAAGGCGTGCGCCAGCGCGATCAGCCGCGGCTCGCTCCAGGCGGGCCCGATGAAGGAGATGGCGACCGGCAGCCCGCGGACCAGGCCGGCCGGCACGGTGATCGAGGGATACCCGGACACCGCGGCGGGGCCGGAGGTGCCCCAGCTGTGATAGTCGCCTAGCACGTGGTCAGTCAGCCAGGCGGGGTGGCCGGTCAGCGCGATTACGGCATCCAGCCGGTGCACCCCCACCGCGGCGTCCAGGCCGGACCGAGCGATCCGGGTGGCCGCCTTCCGCGCCTCCAGGTATCCGGAGTCGCTGAGGTCGCCGCTGGTCGCCTCCGCTGCCTCGAACAGTTCCTGGCCAAAGTGATTGAGCACCTCAGCGGCGTTGCGGTTGTTGAACTCGATCAGGCCGGCGAGATCGGCCGGGTGCTCGCCGCCAAGCCCGGCCAGGTAGGCGTTGATGTCGTGCTTGAACTCGTGCGTCATGGCGGCAAACTCGGGCTCGGCCAGCTTGTCGGCGTCGGCGAGCTCGACCGGGTCCACCAGTTCGGCACCCTGGCTGCGCAGCGCGGCGAGCGCGGCGTCCAGCACGGCGACCGTGGCGCTGTCGGCTGGCGCCGAGCCCGCCCGCCAGACGCCCAGCCGCGCTCCGGCGGCAGCGCCCGCATCCAGGAACGCCGTGTAGTCGGTCGCGTGGCCAGCCGCCGCCGCGGTGGCCGGGTCGGCAGGGTCCGCGCCCGCGATCGCCGTCAGCAGCGCGGCCGCGTCCGCCACGGTTCGCGCCATCGGGCCGGCCGTGTCCTGCGCAGCCGAGACCGGCACGATCCCGGTCCGGCTAACCAGCCCGAGCGTCGGCTTGATGCCGACGACCCCGTTAACCCCCGCCGGAGACACGATGGACCCGTCGGTCTCGGTGCCGACCGCCAGCGGCGCCAGGCCGGCCGCCACCGCGACGGCAGAGCCTGAACTCGAGCCGGACGGACTGCGGCCGCTGCCATGCGGATTCACCGCCTGGCCGCCGAGCGTGCTCAGTCCGCTGCTCGACGGGCGAGACCGGAAGTTCGCCCACTCCGACAGGTTCGCCTTGCCCAGGATCACCGCGCCCGCCCCGCGCAGCCGGCCTACCAGGAAAGCGTCAGCGGCGGCGGCGGCCAGCAACGCCGGCGACCCGGCGGTAGCGGGCAGACCCGCTGCTGCCACGTTGTCCTTCACGAGCACCGGAACGCCGTCGAGCGGGCCACGCGACCCGCTGGCCGCGCGGCGTGCGTCACTCGCGGTGGCCTCACCGGCCGCGTCCGGGCTCACGGTGATGACGGCCCGCAGGTGCGGGTTGATGGCGTCGATCCGGGCGAGATAGAACTCGGCTAGCTCGGCGGCGGTCAGCGTGCCTGCCACCAGGGCCCGGCTCAGGTTCTCTACCGTGGCGCCCCCTGCGGTGATGCCGCTTCGGCCGACAGTCTGCGCCAGGGATTCGGTCAGCGACATGGTGGACAGAATAGGTGCGTTGGGGCTTTGTCATCGGGGGAACAACAATGAGTTCGTCGTCACAATCACGCATGCGCGATCCCCGGCAATCCGGCGTCCTGCCTGGCCTGCGGCGGCCAGTGCCGGGCCCGCGGCGGCCAGTGCCGGGCCCGCGGCGCCCCCTGCCGGTACGCCGCGCCGCCCTCCCGGCCGTCGTGCTCGCGCTTGCCGCCGGTGTCGCGGCGTGCTCGAGCGCGCCGGCTCCCGGATCGTCAGGCAGCGGATCGGCATCAGAGCTGCAGTCTCAGTACGAGCGGGTCGTGGACCACGTGCTTCCGTCGGTGGTGCAGATAACGACCAGCAATTCCACCGGCTCCGGCGTCGTCTACGACTCCAGCGGCGACATCGTCACCAACGCGCACGTGGTCGGCACGGCGACGTCGGTGACCGTGCGCGAACCGGTCGGCAACAAGGAGATGACCGCCACGGTGATCGGCACCTTCCCACCAGACGACCTCGCGGTGATCAAGGTGCAGGACAACGCCAGCATCCTCAAGCCGGCCACGTTCGCCAACTCCAACGACGTGCAGGTCGGCCAGATCGTGCTGGCCATGGGGAACCCGCTCGGCCTGACCGACAGCGTGACCCAGGGCATCGTCTCGGCTACCGGCCGGTCGGTGGGCGAGGGCAGCGGCAGCAACGCCCTGATCACCGCCGCGATCCAGACCAGTGCCGCGATCAACCCAGGCAACAGCGGCGGCGCGCTGGTCAACCTGAGCGACCAGGTCGTCGGCATCCCGACGCTCGCCGCCCAGCTACCTGGTCAGGCCGGCGCAGCGCCCGGCATCGGCTTTGCCATCCCCAGCGACACGGTGCATAACATCGCCGGTCAGCTGATCAAGGACGGCCGCGTCACCAAGTCCGACCGCGCTTCGATCGGCATCACCGGCGAGACAGCAGCCAGCACCTCGGGTGAGGAAGTCGGCGTCAGCGTGCTCGCGGTGACCGGCGGCGGCACCGCCGCGCAGGCCGGCCTCCGGACCGGTGACGTCATCGTCGGCGTCAACGGTCAGCAGATCACTGGCCTGGCCGAACTCCAATACACCCTGGCGCGGCTCACTCCCGGCGCCAAGGTCACCCTCCACTACACCTCAGGCAGCTCCAGCACGCCGCACAGCGGCACCGGCACGCTCGGCAGCCTCGGCGGCCCTGCCAGCTAGCCACGCCGCGGCCCCTAAACTGCCGAGCGTGACAGTCACCATCGGCAGCCAGCCCGCTGTGCCCGCGCTCGACCGCCCCGACCTTCTCGCGCCGCCGGT
>JBOHCP010000579.1:0-3856 GCA_050698875.1 Streptosporangiaceae bacterium
TGCCGGGGTCGCCCGGCCGGTTGCTGGCGAACTGCTGGTCTGGCTCGACCTCGATGCGCTCCCGGCGTATCTCATCGCGCACGGTGGTGTCGTGCTCGACCTGCTTGGTCCGCAGCCGCACGCGCTCCACCGGCACGAGCTCCTTGCGCAGGATGGCGCGCTCCTCGTGCAGCACGATCTCCTGCACGCTCTCGGAGATGTTGCCCGATACCCGCTCGTCACCGCTGATCGGGATGCGCTCGATCTCGAACTCCTCCCGGTACAGGTGCACCGGCTGCTCGATGGACTCGACGTCCACGTACTTATGCAGCCGGACCCGGCCGGTCTCCAGCATCTCCTTGCCGACCTGGATCTGCTCTTCCTGCCGGATCAGCCAGTCCGACCCGGCCTGGTCGCCGGCCGCCATCTGGCCGGTGCCGGGCTGGCCGGCCGCCATCTGGCCGGTGCCGGGCTGGCCGGCCGCCATCTGGCCGGTGCCGGGCTGGCCGGCCGCCATCTCACCGGACTCCTCGGCCAGCTTGCCCCTGGGCTGCTGGGTGGGGACAGTGAGGCCGTAGTACCGGCTCAGCTCCTCGGCCTGAGCGGCCGACATGTGCTGGCCGGCCTCGATGTCCGGCCCGCTCATGATCTTCTGGCTGTCGAACGGAACGTTGAGGCCGTCCGCGGTGACCTGGCTGCTGCCCAGCGGCACGAAGCGGCCCGATTTGCCGGCCCGAACCCGAGCCCACGCCGGCGTCCCGTCGACGTCGTCTCTGAACACCTGCTCGACGGTCCCTACCACCTTGCCGTCGGCGCCAGTTACTCGCGCGCCGAGGAGATCTTCGGCCTGCGTCGTCATGGTGACATCTCCCCCCGAGTCGCTATCACCCGACAGTGACCTGCCGCGGCAGCCGCGGCTGCCCACCCCGTCCCCAATGGAATCTAGCCACTACTGCCTGTTTCAACGGCCCGTCGCGCGATGGCAAACCGGACGTCACAGCCCGGTGCCCGGCGACAGACCGCCACTGCACGCGATCGGCGCGGAGTGTCACGCTGCGTGGCCTGGGTCGCTACCATGTCGCACTATGGCCGCATTGTTCAGCCGGATCATTCCGATCTTGTTCGTCGGCGACTTGCAGGCGGAGCGGGAGTTCTACGAAGCCCTCGGATTCCAGGTCACCTACGAGGGCCCGGAGTACCCGTATTTCCTTGCGCTCGGCTGCGGCACGATCGAGTTCGGCATCGAGTGGCGGCGGGACTTCTCGCAGAGCGTGCTTGACCGGGTCCTGACCTGGCAGTTCGGCGTGAGCGATCTCGATCTGGCCAAAAAGCGGCTGACCGAGGCCGGCGTCCGCTACCGCGAAGAGCTGATGACGCCAGGCCCGGACTGGCAATACCGAGTGCTGCACGCGCGCACCCCCAACGGCTACCACCTGCTGCTTGAGGAGGGCAGCGAGTGATGGCCAGGGAGCGTAGCGACTCGCGACGAGCCGGCCAGCCGGAGTGATCCGGCCCGCCCGCCGCGATGACGCGCCGGCGCTGTATCAGCTGATCCGCGACCTCGCCGCCTACGAGCGGTCGCTGCCAGAGGTCACCGGCACGCAGCAGGATCTGGCGACCGCCCTGTTCGGGCCCGAGCCCGCCGTCTTCGCGCATGTCGCCGAGCAAGGCGGCCAGGTGGCCGGGTTCGCCCTGTGGTATCTCAGCTACTCGACCTGGCAGGGCAGGCACGGCATCTACCTGGAGGACTTGTACGTGCAGCCCGAGCAGCGTGGCCGCGGCTACGGCCGGGGCCTGCTGGCCGAGCTGGCCGCGCTGTGCGTCGAGCGCGGCTACGGCCGGCTCGAGTGGTCCGTGCTCGACTGGAACGCACCAGCCCTCGGCTTTTACGCCTCGCTCCGGGCCACCGCGATGGACGAGTGGACCGTGCACCGGCTGACCGGCCCGGCGCTGCGGACGCTGGCCGCGCGTCGCGACGCCGAGGGGCGTCCCCAGAGCAGCTAGCACGGCCCGACCGCCGCCTGACTCACCGTGCGACCATGACGTCATGCTGATCAGCAGCGTCGAATCCACCGACCTGTTCACCGGACCAGCCGACCAGCCGATGCAGATCGTCCGGGTCCGGCTGGCTAACACGGGTCCCGCCGTGGCGACCGGCGCCCCGGCTGACGTCAGCGTGACCGTGCGCGGCCGCGACGCCGGCTCGCCGCAGCCCGCCGTGGTCAGCGCGCCGGCCCCCGGCGCCGAGGCCACCGCCGAGGTCGCAGTCGGCGTCGGAGCGGCCGCGCAGCCCGGCAGCACGGTGGCCGTGCTGGTCACCGCGGCCTGGCCGGGCGGCAGCACCGAGCGCGCCGCGGACATCACGGTCGCCGAGCCGGGCTGGACGATGTGGATGGTCAGCCACTTCCACTACGACCCCGTCTGGTGGGGCACGCAGGGGCAGTTCACCGAGGCGCGGCTGGTGCTGCCTGATGCGGGCGGCGAGCTGCCCGAGGTGCGGAGCGCGTTCGAGCTGGTGCGGCTGCACCTCGACGCCGCCCGGCGGGATCCCGACTACAAGTTCGTGCTGGCCGAGCTCGACTACCTCAAGCCGCACTTCGACGCGCATCCGCACGACCGGGCCGACCTTCTCGACCTCATCAAGGCCGGCCGGATCGAGCTGGTTGGCGGCAGCTACAACGAGCCGAACACGAACCTGACCTGCGTGGAGTCCACGATCCGCAACGCCGTCTACGGCATCGCCTACCAGCGCGGCGTGCTCGGCGGCGACCCGCGCACGGCCTGGATGCTCGACGCGTTCGGCTTCGACCCCGGCTACCCGGGCATCATGGCGGCGGCGGGGCTGACCGAGTCGGCCTGGGCTCGGGGCCCGTTCCACCAGTGGGGCCCGCGAGCGTCGGCCGGGGACAACAGGCTCATGCAGTTCCCGTCAGAGTTCGAGTGGCTGTCACCGGACGGCACCGGACTGCTCACCAGCTACCTGGCGAATCACTACTCGGCCGGCTGGCTGGCCGGCCATCACGCCACCGACCTGGCGACCGCCGAGACGCACGCCTACGAGCAGTTCCGCCAGCTAGCGCCCGTCGCAGCGACGCGCAACGTGCTGCTGCCCGTGGGCGGTGACCACACCATCCCGCCGCGCTGGGCGACCCCCATCCACCGGGACTGGAACGCGCGCTACACCTGGCCGCGGTTCGTGACCGCGGTGCCGAGCGAGTTCTTCGCCGCCGTGCGCGCCGAGGCGGCCGCCCGCGACATCTGGCTGACCCCGCAGACCAGGGACATGAACCCGGTCTACACCGGCAAGGACGTCTCCTACATCGACACCAAGCAGGCCCAGCGCGCGGCGGAGACCGCGGTGCTCGACGGCGAGCGGCTCGCGACGCTCGCCTGGCTGGCGGGTGCCCCGTACCCCGCCGCGAGCCTGGACAAGGCCTGGCGCCAGCTCGTGTTCGGCGCGCACCACGACGCCATCACCGGAAGCGAGGGCGACCAGGTCTACCTAGACCTGCTGGCGGGCTGGCGCGAGGCATGGGAACGGGGTGTTCAGGCGCGCGCGGCCGCCATCGCCTACCTGGCCGACATGGCGGACACCGCGAGCCTCGCTCCGGACGCGCAGCACGGCGCGTTCGCGGTGCTCGTGGTGAACTCGCTGTCCGCCAGCCGCACCGCCATGGCCACGGTCGAGCTGACGCTGCCGCCGGAGTGGCCGGCATGGCTGAGCCTGCACGACGACGCCGGCGCGGCGGTGCCGTTCCTGGCCGATGGGGTGGTCCGCGCCGCCGACGGCGCCCTGCAGTCGGTCCTGCTGACCTTCCGCGCCGCCGGCGTGCCTGGCGTGGGCTACCGCGCGTACCTGGTCCGGCCGGCGCCGGCC
>JBOHCP010000580.1:0-3849 GCA_050698875.1 Streptosporangiaceae bacterium
GCGGTGTTCATGCTGACCCGCCAGGACTGACCTGCGACGAGAGCCCCCGGCTTGCCACGCTGGGCAGTCCGCGCAGACCCTCTCGAGGATTACGTCGAACGCTGGAGCCCTACAGTGACCAGTGGTCGTTCCTGTCGTCCCTCTGGCGGATGAGCCCTCGAGAAGCCAGGGCCGGCGCTCTTGGCGCCGAGCGGCGGGTGATCCTCACCCACTCAGCCACCCCGCACGCGGCCGAGGCACGACCGCATTCGGCACGTACACCGCACTCGACGGCCTGCAGGCGCTGCGAGCCACGGTTGACGCGCCGCGGGCACTGCGCGACTATTGCCTCGCGTACCGCGACATTCCCGATGCCGTCGAGGCCAGCCTTCCTGTCGTACCAGCGTCGAACCCGACGCCTGTCACCTCCGATAACCTCGCCGCTGTCCTCCACGCGGCGTGGGAAGGAAGTGAGCCCCGATGAGCGAGATCTCGGCCGAGCAGCAGGCGCGTGAGCAGGAGGTCGTCGAGCGCGTGCTGAGTTCGTTCGACCAATGCGAGAGCCCGCGGCTGCAGCAGGTCATGCGCGGCGTGGTCACGCACCTGCACGCATTCCTGCGCGACGTGCGACTGACCGAGGAGGAGTGGCGGGCCGGCATCGCCTTCCTCACCGCAGTCGGCCACATGACCGACGACAAGCGCCAGGAGTTCATCCTGCTCTCCGACACCCTGGGCGCGTCAATGCAAACCATCGCGATCAACAATGAGGTCTACGGCGACGCAACCGAGGCGACGGTGCTCGGACCCTTCTTCGTACCTGGGTCGCCCGAGGTGGAGAACTGCGGCGACATCGCGTTCGGCGCTCCCGGTGAGCCCTGCTGGGTCGAAGGCACCGTGCGCGACGCCCACGGCAACGCCGTGGCAGGAGCCCGGATCGAGGTGTGGGAGGCTGACGACGACGGGTTCTACGACGTGCAATACGCCGACCACCGCACCGCCGCGCGCGGCCACCTGTTCAGCGGCGAGGACGGCAGCTACCGCTTCTGGGCCATCACCCCGACGCCGTACCCGGTTCCGTGCGACGGGCCCGTCGGGAGGATGCTCCAGGCGACCGGACGCTCGCCGATGCGCGCCGCCCACCTGCACTTCATGGTCGAGGCCCCGGCTTGCCGCACCCTGGTGACTCATATCTTTGTGCGCGGCGACGCGCTGCTGGACTCCGACACCGTCTTCGGGGTCAAGGACTCTCTCGTCAAGGACTTCGAGCGGCAGCCGGCCGACACCCAGACGCCCGACGGACGTGTCATCGGCGGCACCTGGTCCACGGTGAGCTTCGACATCGTGCTCGCGCCCGCCGGGGTCTGAACAGCAACCCCGGAAACGAAAGGTTCCCCGTGGCCCTCTTCTCCTCTGTCGAGGACGCGCGTGACAAGCTTGCGAGCACTGGTTATCTGGTGGACGAGGAGCTGGCCACGGTCGTCTTCCTCGGCGACGCGATGGGCAAACCGCTGCTCATCGAGGGCCCTGCCGGCACCGGCAAGACCGAGCTGGCCAAGGCGGTAGCCGCTGGGAGCGGCGCAGCCCTGATCCGGCTCCAGTGCTACGAGGGGCTCGATGAGGCCCGTGCGCTCTACGAGTGGAACTATCGCAAGCAGCTGCTCCGGATCCAGGCCGCCCAAGCGATCGCAGACCAGAGCGCGGCCTGGGAGCAGCTGCACGACAACATCTTCAGCGAAGAGTTCCTGCTGGAACGGCCGCTGCTGGCAGCGATCCGGCACACCGGTCCGGTGGTGCTGCTCATCGACGAGACCGACAAAGCCGACGTCGAGGTCGAAGGGCTGCTGCTTGAGCTGCTCAGCGAGTACCAGGTGACCATCCCCGAGCTCGGCACGATCTCCGCGGTGCAACGTCCGTTCGTCGTCCTTACCTCCAATGCCACGCGCGAGCTCTCCGAGGCTCTCAAACGTCGGTGCTTGCACGCACAGGTGGAATATCCCGACACAGCCCGCGAGCGCGCCATCGTGCTCAGCCGCGCGCCGGAGGTCAGTGGGGAACTGGCGGGCCAGATCGTCAAGGCCGTGAGGGCCATGCGCTCGCTGGATCTACGCAAGCCGCCGAGCGTCGCGGAGACGATCGACTGGGCCCGAGCCGTCCGCGCCCTGGGTCATCACGAGCTAGGCGACGCCGTCGCCAACCAGACCCTGGGTGTGGTGCTCAAGAACGACCGGGACAAGGCGAAGGTGCGCGACCAGCTGCACTTGCCCGTTCCCACCGCCTGAGGCCTCTGGCGTGACGCCGGTGAAGTCGAGCGACGCGAGGCTGAGCGACCTTGGCCCGTTGCTCGTCGTCGCCCTGGTGAGCCGGCTGCGAGCCGGAGGCGTGCCGGTCTCGACCAGCGAGGTGCTCGATGCAGTGTCGTCGCTGGTACACATCGAGCTGACCTCGCGCTCGAAGGTGCTGGCGGCGCTGCGCGCGACCCTGGTCAAGGACGTCACCCATGAGGTACTCTTCCGGCGCTCGTTCGAGGCGATCTTCCCCCGCTACCGCCCTGACGCCGCGTCGGCCCGGGCGGCCGCGTCGAGCGATGCGGCTAATACGGACGAGGAGGAGCTTCTCGAGTCCGTCGTTCGCGCCCTGCGGTCAGACGACCAGGAGACGATCGACGCGACCCTCGACGAGGCGATCAACCGGTTCGCCGGCAACGACGACGGCCGGTCTGCCGGACACCACACCAAGCGGGTGCTGCGACGCATGAACGTACCCGATCTCTATCGCCGCTACCTGGAAGCCGACAGGGAGGAGTCGCGGTTCGACCGGGGTCTGCACGCGGCCGAGGCCCGGGCCGCGATGGACCAGCTGAGTCGTCGCCTCACCGACCTATTCGCCGGGCGGCTCCGCGAGGGCGACGGGGTCTACGCCCAGCAGCTTGAGGACCTGCAGGACCGGCCGCTGCTGCGCGCCGGGCCGGACGAGCTGGCGGCGATGCGAATGGCGATGCGGCCGCTAGCGCGTCACCTGGCGGCCAAGCTCGGCGCCCAGCGCCGACGAGGCGGATCCGGGCTCGACATGCGCCGCACCATCCGCTCCTCGATGGGCACGGGTGGCGTCCCGGTCAAGCCAGTGCTGCGTCGGCGGCGCCCGACCAAGCCCGACCTCGTGGTGCTATGCGACGTCTCGGGCTCGACGGCCGAGTTCGCGCCGTTCACGCTGACCCTGCTGCACGCGCTGCACGAGGAGTTCCGCCGGGTCCGCTCGTTCGTCTTCATCGACGGGATCGTCGAGATTACCGAGCTGCTCGAAGCCACCCCAGGCGTGCTCGACCCGCGCCACCTGCTCGCCAAGCGCGGCCTGGTGGCCAAAGACGGCCGCAGCGACTACGCCCGCGCGCTGACCACGTTCCTGGCGACCTGGGGCGACGCGGTCAGCGCGAAGACCACAGTGATCGTCGCGGGCGACGCACGCTCGCACGACAGGGAACCGGCCACGTCCGTCATGGCCGAGCTGCAGCACCGCGCCCGGCGGCTCTACTGGCTCAACCCGGAGCCGCACGCCGAGTGGGACACGCTCGACTCCCTGGCCAGCGAGTACGCCACCCACTGCACCGACGCATTCGAGGTCTCGACGATCCGGCAGCTGACCGCGGCGGTCACAAAAATCGTGTGAGGCGACCGATCTCTTGAGGAGGTCCCATGACCCGACAGCTGCTCAGCGTGGCGATCAGCCTGCCGCCCACTCTCCCCGAGGACACCGCGGTGAGCATCGCGTCGATGGCGGGCAGGCTCGGGTTCTCCGCCGTCCACCTTGCCGAGGCGCCGACCACTGCGCTCCTGAGCCGGCTCGCCGACGCCGCAGCGCCGGCCCTAGTTGTCG
>JBOHCP010000581.1:0-3849 GCA_050698875.1 Streptosporangiaceae bacterium
ACGCCGAGACTGCGCGGCTGAAGGAGATCGAGCGGCGGGCGGCCGCCAACGGCGTGCCCGGCGTACGGTGGCTGGACGCGGGCGCCATCCGGGAGCTCGAACCCGACGTTGCGGGCCAGGCCGCGCTGCTGTCGCCGACGACCGCCATCGTCGACTACCCGGCGATCGCACGCGCGCTCGCTGCCGACGTGGTGCGCCTCGGCGGCCAGGTGCTCACCGCCACCCCGGTGTCGCAGGTGAGCCGGCGCGGCGAGGACGCCGTGCACGTCGTCACGCCGGGCCAGACCTACCGGCTGAGCCGCCTGGTCATCTGCGCCGGCCTGCAGGCGGATCTGCTCGCCGCCGCCGCCGGGGATCAGCCGGCGCCGGAGATCATCCCGTTCCGCGGCGAGTACCTCCGGCTCCGGCCGCACGCCCGCGACCGCGTCCGGCACCTGGTCTACCCGGTGCCCGACCCGGCCTATCCGTTCCTCGGCGTCCACCTGACCCCCCGCATCGGCGGCGAGGCCGACCTGGGCCCGAACGCGGTGCTGGCCCTGGCCAGGGAGGGCTACCGGCGGCGCGACGTATCGGCTGTCCAGCTGGCCCGGCTGGCCCGCTCGCCGGCGTTCCGTCAGCTGGCCAGGCAGAACTGGCGGGCGGGCCTGCGGGAGCTGCGCGGGTCCCTGTCGCGGCGCGCCTACCTCGCCGAAGCCCGCACCTACCTGCCGTGGCTGCAGCCAGGCGACGTGCTGGCGGCGCCGGCCGGGGTACGGGCCCAGGCCGTGGATCCCGACGGCTCGCTCGTCGACGACTTCCGCATCCACCGGGCCGGGCCGGTCGTCGCCGTCCGCAACGCTCCGTCCCCGGCCGCGACCGCCTCGCTGGCCATCGCCGAGCGGATCGTCAGCGAGCTCGCACTCCCTGTCTAGCCGGGAATGCGGCACCGCGGCCACGCGCTGTCGTGAGGCGATGGATACCTCTGATGACGCACTGCCGGTAGCCGCCGAGGAACTGGCCGCCGAGGACGAGTCGGCTGCCGGGGGCGGCGGCTCGCTGCCGCTGGCCGTGCTGGACTTCGTCGGCATCGAGTACGGCGAGAGCGCCGCGTCGGCGCTGGCCGGCGCGGTCGGCGTCGCGAGGGCACTGGAGGCCGCGGGCTACCGCCGGTACTGGGTCTCCGAGCACCACAACATGCGCACCCTGGCATGCAGCGCGCCGGAATTGCTGATCGCGCACGTCGGCGCGTTCACCTCCAGGATCCGGGTGGGGGCAGCCGGGATCATGCTGCCCAACCACTCGGCCCTCAAGGTCGCCGAGGCGTTCCGGACCCTGCTGGCCATGTACCCGGGCCGGGTGGATCTGGCCCTCGGCCGGGCGCCGGGCACCGACCCGCTCACCGCGCACGTGCTGCGCCGCGGCTTGGCCGCCGACGCCGCCGCCGAGTTCCCGGCCCAGGTGGGCGAGCTGCTGGCGTTCCTCGGTGACGGCTTCCCGGCCGGTCACCCCTACCAGCCGCTGCTCGCCGCTCCGGTCGTCGACGAGCGGCCCGAGCTGTTCGTGCTCGGCTCGAGCCCGTACGGTCCGCGGTTTGCCGCGGTCAACGGCATGAGCGCGGTCTTCGCCCACCATATGAGCCCGGAGCTGGCCTTCGACGTGCTCCGGGACTACCGGCGCCGGTTCGAGCCCCGCCGACCGGGTGACGAGCCCTACTCGGCCATGTCGGTGCTGGCGTTCGCGAGCGACGACGCGGACTCGGTGCTCGACTTCACTGCGGCATGGACGCTGACCCGCCGCAACATCCAGCGTGGCATCCGCGAGCCGCTGGCCCCCGAGGCCATCGCAGAGTTCCGCGCGTCAGATGACTTCCGGTCCGCGCGCCGCGACGACGGCCGGATGGTGACCGGCGAGCCCAAGGCGGTCGCCGAGCGGCTGCGGGAGATGCAGGCGCTCGCCGAGGCGGACGAGATCGTCGTGGTGACGCCGAGCCTCGACCGGGAGCGCCGCAAGGCCAGCTTCACCGCGATCGCCGGCGCCTGGCGGTCGGCCGGCTGAGTCCGTCAGCTCACCCGGATGCCCGTGTCGCGGGCGATCGCCGCCGCCTCCGTGCGGCTCGTGGCGCCGAGCTTGCCGAGGATGCTGGAGACGTGGACGCTCACCGTCTTGTCGGAAATGAACAGCTCCGCACCTATTTCCCTGTTGCTGCGCCCGGCGGACACCAGGCGCAGCACGTCCATCTCACGCGCGGTGAGGCTGCCAAGCGGAGCGCTGCGCGGGCTGCCGGACCCGAGCCGGGCGCGGCGGCCGAGATCGGCGAGGGCGGCACCCAGCCGGGTCGCGCCGAGATCGTCGGCGGCCGCGGCGGCGAGCTGCCACTCGCGCTGCGCCTCGTCCCGCCGGCCGGCCTCGGCCAGCGCCTCGGCGAGGCGCCACTGCGACCTGGCCACCTCGTAACGGTAGGCAGGTCCGAACGTCTCTGCCACGGCCCGCCAGTTCTCCGGGTCGTTGTCGCCGGCTGCCCGGCGCAGTTCGGCCTCCGCGCGCGCTAGCCAGCCGCGGCCGTCGACGCCGAGGCCCGCCTTCCACACCCGGCCGGCACCGTGGCGGGCCGTGGCAGCCAGCGCCTCCGCGGCGTCGACGAGACCGGCAGTCGGCTGGCCGGCCGCCCGGGCGAGCCGTGCCTGATCGGCGAGCGCCATGATGCCGATCGCCGCGGGACGGATGAGCTGCGCGGTGCCCGTGCCGCCCGCCCAGGCCGTGGCCGCCTCGATCGTCGCGCGCGCGGCTGTCACCGCCGCAGCCAGCTCCCCGGCCCAGTAGGTGTCCTCGGCGAACAGGCCGGTGGCGATGTAGCAGGTCATCAGGTCGGAGCTCAGGTACGGCTCCAGCCAGGCCCGCCGCTCGGCAACCCGGCCGCTGCCCCTGGCCACATCCGTGAACAGGGCCATCGCCGACAGCCGGGCCTCGGCGACGTTGGTGACCCGGACCGGGAAGGCGTCCGCGAGATGCTGGGCGTGATCCCAGCTGCCATCGGCCACGTGCGTCAGGTAATGCAGGTACTGGAGGTCCAGTCCGTACGGGGCGAGGCTCAGTCCGGCTCGGGCGGCCCTCTCGACGCCGACGTGCGCGGCCGCCGCCGCGCCGGCGAGGTCACCCGACTCCAGCCGCAGCCGCGCGAGGAAGCTCCGGACGCGCAGGTCGTCACCGGGTCGGTCGGAGTCACTGACCAGGTCCAGGGCCTTGATCGCCAGCGCTTCGGCCTCGTCCAGCCTGCCTGCCCGCTCGCTCACGATGCTCAGCGTCACGAGCGCGTCGGCTTGCAGACCTGGTACGCTCGCGGCCGCCGCCGCCGCGTCGGCCTCCCTGGCCCGGGCTCCCGCGCTGCTCGGGTCGGCCAGGGTCAGCAGCGACCTGGCGTGCGTGGCCAGCGCGGCCGCTCGCTCGACGGAGGGCGGATCGAGCGCCAGTATGTCTACCGAGGCACTGGCGACCGCCACTGCCTCGGCGTCGGCGTCAATGTCCAGCAGGAAGAAGCTGAGCCGCTCCATGACGCGGGTCAGCAGCCTTGGGTCGGTGTCGGGCTCCTGCCGTAGCTCGGTCATCAGCCGCCGCAGCCGGCTGACCGCGACGTCGAGCTCGCCGGCCTCCGCTGCGCTCAGCGCGGATCTGTACGCGAGCCGGCCGCGGCTGAGACCGCTCATGCCCGCCGGGTCGCCGACTCGCTCCCACAGCGACAGCGCCTGGTCGAAGTGCCGGTGCGCGTCCGCGGGTGCCGCGAGCCGCCACGCCTCGATGCCGGCCTGCACGGACGCGGCGAAGGCACCGGGACTGTCATGGCTGGCCAGGGCGTGCCCGGCGAGCTCGGCGGCG
>JBOHCP010000582.1:0-3847 GCA_050698875.1 Streptosporangiaceae bacterium
CCGGCACCCTGCTGCCGACGGTGCCCGGCGCCGAGGCCGCGGCGCTCGCCGCGCTGGCTGACGCAGCGGACTCGGCCGCGGCTGCCAAGCTCCGGGAGGATGGCACGGTGATCATGGTCGGCGAGCGGCTGGCCGAGGTGCCGGGCGCGCTGTCCGCCGCCGCGCAACTGGCCCGCCAGACTGGCGCCCGGTTGGCCTGGGTGCCGCGTCGGGCCGGCGAGCGCGGCGCGGTCGAGGCGGGCGCACTGCCGAACCTGCTGCCCGGCGGCCGCCGGATTGGCGCGCCGTCGGTAGCCAGCGAGATCGCCCGCACCTGGGGCACCGGGTCGCTGCCGGCCGAGGCCGGCCGCGCCACCAGCGAGATCCTCGCCGCGACCGCCACCGGTGACATCGAGGCCCTGCTGATCGGCGGGGTCGATCCTGACGACCTGCCGGACCCGGCGGTCGCGCTGCGGGCGATCGAGGCGGCCGGCTTCGTCGTCAGTCTCGAACTGCGCGTCAGCGCAGTGACCGACCGGGCCGACGTGGTCTTTCCCGTCGCCGCCGTCGCGGAGAAGCCGGGCACGTTCGTCAACTGGGAAGGCCGGGGCGGCTCATTCCTGACCGCGCTGCCGGTGCCCACCGTGCGGACCGACCTGCACGTGCTCGCCGCGCTGGCGGACGCGATGGACGTGCATCTGGGCCTGCCGGACCTCCAGGCGGCGCGGCGCGAGCTCACCACGCTCACCGCGTCGCTGGCGCCGGCCGGCCCGGCTCGCGACGACGCCCGGCTCGGGCGGATCAACCAGCTGCAGCCCGAGCATCCGGGTCCTGGCCTGGCGCTCCTGGCAACCTGGCATAATCTCCTCGACGCCGGCCGGATGCAGGACGGCGAGCCGAACCTGGCTGGCACGGCGCGTGCCGCCGTCGCCCGGCTGTCCGCCGCTACCGCAGCCGAGCTCGGAATCGCCGACGCCGAGCTGGTGACCGTGGCCACGAACCGCGGCTCGATAACTGTTCCCCTGGAGATCACTGACATGCCTGACCGGGTCGTCTGGCTGCCGACCAACTCGGCGGGCAGCGCCATCCGGCGCCAGCTTGCTGCCGGGCACGGCAGCCTCGTGTCGGTGCGGAGCGCGGAATGAGAGGCCTCGCGGCCGGGGCGCCGTCGAACATCCCGACGCTATCCAGCTTCGGGCACGATCCGTGGTGGCTGGTCATCCTCAAGGTGCTGGTCATCTTCCTCTTCCTGATGCTCGGCACGCTGTTCATGATCTGGGCTGAGCGCAAGGTCATCGCGCGGATGCAGCAGCGGTCAGGGCCCAACCGGGCGGGCAAGTTCGGCCTGCTGCAGTCCCTGATGGACGGCATCAAGCTGCCGCTGAAGGAAGACATCGTCCCGCGCGCCGTCGACAAGGTGCTGTTCGTGATCGCGCCAGCGATCGCGGCCATCCCGGCGTTCATCGGCTTCGCGGTCATACCGTGGGGCCCGATCGTGTCGATCGCCGGCCACCGGACCCCGCTGCAGCTGAGTGACCTGCCGGTGGCGGTGCTGCTGATCCTGGCCATGAGCGCGATGGGCGTCTACGGCATCGTGCTGGCCGGCTGGTCATCCCGGTCGCCGTACCCGCTGCTCGGCGCGATGCGCAGCTCGGCCCAGGTGATCAGCTACGAGATCGCCATGGGCCTGGCGTTCGTTCCGGTGTTCCTGTACGCCGGTTCACTGTCGACGTCGCAGATCGTGGCCGCCCAGGTGCACGGCGCCGAGTTCCACGTCTTCGGCTACATCTGGCACTGGCCGTCGTGGTATGCGATCCTGCTGCTGCCGTCGTTCCTCATTTACATCGTCACCATGGTCGGTGAGACCAACCGGCTGCCGTTCGACCTGCCCGAGGGCGAGGGCGAGATCGTCGCCGGCCACATGACCGAGTACTCGTCGCTGAAGTTCGCGCTGTTCTACCTGGCCGAGTACGTCAACATGATCACCGTTTCGGGCCTGGCCACGACCCTGTTCCTCGGCGCCTGGCGAGCGCCGTGGCCGCTGTCGGTGTGGGCCACCTTCAATAACGGCTGGTGGCCGGTGCTCTGGTTCCTGCTCAAGGTGGCCGGCTTCATGTTCTTCTTCATATGGCTACGTGGCTCGCTGCCGAGGATCCGCTACGACCAGCTCATGCGGCTGGGCTGGAAGGTGCTGATCCCGTCCGCGCTCGCCTGGACGCTCATCGTCGCCACCGCTCGGGTGTACCGCCAGCAGGGTGCCAGCCCGGCCGTGTATATCATCGGCGGCGGCATCATCGCGGTGCTGCTAGCCCTGCTGTGGCTCTGGGAGTCGGGGCCGCAGCGTGCCGAGCGACTGGCCGTCGAGGCCGAGGAGGACCGCGTGGCGGCCGGCGAGGAGCCCGCCGCACCGGCATTCCCCACGCCACCGATGGATCTCCCCCACTACCACGGCATCGGCATCGCCACGAGCAGGCCGGTGCTGGTCGGGGTGGCCGACGACGAGCCAACGGAGGCGCCCGGTGCCTGAGTTCTTCGATTCGGTCAAGGGCTTCGGCGTCACCTTCCGGCAGATGTTCCGCCCGGTCGACACCGTTCAGTACCCCGAGCAGCAGCTGCCCACTGCGCCGCGCTATCACGGTCGGCATCAGCTGAACCGGTGGCCGGACGGGCTGGAGAAGTGCATCGGCTGCGAGCTGTGTGCCTGGGCCTGCCCAGCCGACGCCATCTACGTCGAGGGCGCCGACAACACGGCGGAGGAGCGGTACTCGCCAGGCGAGCGGTACGGGCGCGTCTACCAGATCAACTACCTGCGCTGCATCCTGTGCGGGCTGTGTATCGAGGCGTGCCCGACGAGGGCGCTGACGATGACCAACGACTACGAGCTCGCCGACGACAGCCGGGAGAGCCTGATCTGGACCAAGGAGCAGCTCGTCGCCCCGCTCCAGCCGGGGATGGAGGCACCGCCACACCCCATGCGGCTCGGCGAGACCGAGGGAGACTACTACCGCCTCGGCGCGATGCTGGCCCGCTCGCAGTCCGGAACCGAGCCTGGCACCGGCGGGTGGAACCCGATGCAGGACGAGCCGCACCAGGACTGGCCGGCGCAGGACCCGGCCGCCGAGCAGGGGACCGTCCGGTGACGCACTCCATCGTGCTGGCCGGCTCGGCGGCTGAGACCACCCGGCTGCTGGTCTACTGGGTGCTCGCCATCGCCGCGGTGGCGGCGGCGCTTGGCATGGTGCTGGCCAGGCGGGCCGTGCACTGCGCCCTGCTGCTGGCCATCGTCATGCTGTCGCTGGCAGTGATGTACGCGATGCTCGGCGCCCCCTTCCTGGCCTTCGTCCAGGTCATCGTGTACACCGGTGCGGTACTGATGCTGTTCTTGTTTGTCCTCATGATCGTCGGCATCACCGCGGCCGACTCGACCATCGAGACGATCCGCGGCCAGCGGCTGTGGGCCACGCTGGCAGGCATCGCGATGCTGGTGCTGCTGAGCCTCGTCGTCGGGCACGCGGTCATCGGCCCGGCCGGCAAGAGCAGCGCCCAGTTCGGCAACGCGAACGTGACGTCGCTGGCGCACCTGATCTTTACCCGGTACGTGTACCCGTTCGAAATCACCAGCGCGCTGCTCATTACCGCGGCGGTCGGCGCCATGGTGCTGGCGCATCGCGAGCGGATCCGGCCGAAGCTGACCCAGCGGGAGATGGCCGTCGCCCGCATCGCCAGCGGCCACCCGACGCCGCTGCCCGGCCCGGGTACGTACGCCCAGCACAACAGCGTGGACATGCCGGCACTGCTGCCCGACGGCAGCCAGTCGGAGCTGTCGGTCAGCCCGGTCCTGTCGGGCGGCGGCCGCCCAGTACCGGCC
>JBOHCP010000583.1:0-3841 GCA_050698875.1 Streptosporangiaceae bacterium
GGCTACGCCATCGGCGCCCTCATCGGCGGCATCACCGCCGCCCTGGCCAGCCTCGACGCCGCCGTCGCGGTCGCCGCCATCCTCACCGCCATCTCCGGCATCCTCGCCTGGGCCTTCATGCACGAAACCCAGCCCCGCCAGCCTCTGCAGTGACCAGGCACCTGGATCTGACCGCGATTATCAGCCGAGGGATTCACGCCCCCTGATCGGCACCGCGGGCCGTAGCGCGGATCGCATCCCCGCACGTTCCTGCCGATCAACGAGGCGACCCTAGCCGTTTGGGGGGTCAGCACCAACTCAGGACACTATCGGGAACTGACGGGAACCAACAAGGAATAACGGGCAAACGGCCGACCACCAGAAACCGGGGTTCACGGGCTCTTCAAGATCCGCACCAGCGCCATGACCTGCGGTTATTGCCGCAAGTCAAGCCCGGTGACAGCCATTCCGATGATCACGCGCTGGATCTCCGACGTGCCCTCGAAGATCGTGAAGCTCGTGGAGGTACGGGCAGTCTCCGCAGGTAGATGGCCTGATAGCTGGGCGCATGTCAGCACCAACTCAGCACCGACCGCATCTTCTACCAGAGGTCAATGGCTGCGAGTTGTGCTTAGTTAGTCCCCGAAGGGGTTAAGAACCTGAACGCCTGCTCGCTCGAAGTCCCTGGCGTTCCGTGTGACAACCGTGAGGCTGTTCACCTTGGCAGTGGCAGCGATCAAACCGTCTACGACGGGAAGCGGCTGCGCGTGCTGCTGGCGCCCCCAGGCGGCGGCGACCGGCGGCGTGACGGGCAGGATCCTGTCCGCGAATCCGAGTTCTACTTCCCTCAGCCAGCGCTCAAGGCCCGCCGCGTGCTCCTTGTCTCCGCGACGGCGAATACGCGAGATGCCCTGCTCGATCTCCCCCAGCGTCAGCACCGATACATGCAGCCGCTCGGGCGGGGTCGCGGCAATCCAGCTCGCCACGCCGGAGGCAGGCTGACGCTTCCGCGTCTCCGAGAGAATGTTGGTGTCCAGCAGGTAGGTCACAAGCCGGCCTCCAGGTCAATCGCGCGTCCGACGTCGGCCTTGCGCTCGGCCTCGACCTCTGCAAGTACCTCTACGGCATCGTCGGAAAGCGCCGGCTCACCGAGCAGCAGTCCCGTCAGGTCCACCATCGGCCGGGTCAGCCTGCGGTACTCGGCAATGTCCACCACGACAGCGACCTCTTCGCCGTGCCGGGTGATGATCTGCGGCCCGTCATGCGCAACAGCGCGGATCATCTCACTGAAACGCTGCTTAGCGTCCTGGATCTGCCAGTAGTCGTGGGTGGGCGAGGTCATGAGAATCCCAACCAATCTGTCTAGTCATGTCTAGACAGATTATCACACCGACGCCAGCGCTGAGGTTGATCACTTCCCGGCCGCGCTCTTGGAGGCATGCCAGAACTTCGGGTGGCATTGCGAGCGCCCGCCCGGCCCGCTGCCGGTGAAGATTCCAGCCATGGGCCGGTGGCGGTGTCTCGGGTCGGTCCTGGGGCGTGCGTCCTCGTCGAGTCAGATCGGCTTCGCCAGGCTCGCTCACCACGATGAGCGTTGCTCAGCCTGGCCTTCGGTGACGCATAGCCTGAGGGCCCACGGCCCGGAGACCTATCCGGCACGTTCACCCTCGATCACTTGACGCGCTTAGCTCGGCCGTTCCGTCGTCGGAGCCGGTACGCGACCGGGCGTGGATCCCCCCGCTCGCTGCGGCGCCCGGCGATCTCGACCTGGCCTTTAATCACCAGCTGACCGGCTACAGCCGCGACGCTGCGGATGGGATGGTCTGCATGGAGCCCCGCTGGGGACTCGAACCTGCGTAAGGCGCTCAGCAGAGAACACGATCGCGAGCCACACACTCTGCCTCTCTCGCGTTTCCAGCCCGTGAAAGACCCACCATAGCCGTTAGGGGTCAGCACCAGCTCAGCACGCTCTAGGGAACTGGCGGGACAACGATGACCGATGCAAGACTGAACCCGGCCAGCAGCGATGAGCCGACCGTACCGACCGAATCGATCGCGTTGCCGTAGCCAAGCGGCGTCGGCTTACGCCACCTCGGCGGCACGAATGCTGGTCCAGCCACGCCGCCCTCCTCCGTCATCGGGATCTTAGCGGGACCGGCGTCCCGGAGAGCCGGCTGCACGGCGCCCGCCGGCGCTACGACCCGCCCGGCGCCATCACTGTCACCAGCGCTCTCATCGTCCTGGTCTACGCGATCTCGCAGGCGCCGACCGTCTGCTGGACCGCCACCCGCACCCTGGCGCTGCTCCGGCGTCCGCGGCCCTCCTCGCTGGTTTCCTGGTCCTCGAGACCAGGACCGAGGCGCCGCTGCTGCCGCTTCGCCTGTTCCGGAGATGCTCGGACTTCCATCGGAGTATCTCAAGGTCATGCTGGCGCACCGGGAGGCAACGAACCTCTACCGCCTGTCGGACCGGAACTGGACCTGTCTCAGCCCATCGGCGGCCCGGATCACCCGCGGGCAGCGAACCGGTCACTTCCGGATCGGCGATCACAGCTGCTCGTGGCCGCGGACGCCGGCAGCAGCGACATGTCCGCCGAGGATCTGGCAGTGGCGCTCATTCGACGAAGCTGAGATGCCGCGCCACGTCCAGCGCCGACTCACGGTCGGCTACGGCCGGAACGCCCGGCGGTAGGCAGACGGTGAGGTCCGCATGCGCTGGCGGAAGTGAAGGCGGAACGCTGCGGCGGTGGCGAAGCCGACGGCCACGCCAACCCGCTCCACTGGATCGTCACCGGACTCGAGCAGCTGCAGGCTGGCGGCGATGCGACGGCCGGTGAGCCAGTCCATCGGGCTCTGGCCGGTGACGTCGCGGAAGCGACGGCTGAACTGCCGCTCTGACAAGTGCGCACGGGCTGCGAGAACGGCGACCGCAACCGGCCTGGCCAGGTCCGAGCTAAGCCAGCCGATCACCTCGTGCACGCGGGCGTCGTCCGTGGTGGGCACTGGCTGATCGATGAACTGCGCCTGGCCGCCGTCGCGGTGCGGGGGAACGACGAGCCGCCGGGCGACCTGGTTTGCGACCGCGGCGCCGAGATCTTTGCGGACAAGGTGCAGGCACATGTCGATGGCGGCCGCCGATCCCGCCGCCGTCAGGAGCCTGTCATCGTCGTCGACGTACAGCACGTTCGGGTCCACGCGCACCAGCGGGTACCGGCTGGCCAGCTTTCCTGCATACATCCAGTGCGTGGCTGCCCGGCGGCCGTCGAGCAGCCCGGTCGCGGCTAGCGCGAAAGCGCCCGAGCAAATGGACACGACCCGGGCGCCGCGCTCATACGCGGCGAGCAGCCCGTCGCGAACGACGGCAGGGACCGGCTCGTCCACTGGCCAGCACGGCAGGATCACGGTGTCCGCGCGGGCCAGCGCATCCATACCCAGGCTGACATCCACCGCGATGCCCCCAGTCGTAGGCTGCCTGCCCGGCCTGATCGCGCAAACCTCCAGCTCGTACCAGCCCGGCACCTCGGGCCGCGCCAAGCCGAAGACCTCGACCACCACGCTCAGCTCGAACAGCGCCACGCCGGGATAGGTGAGGGCGGCAACGCGATGCGGCGGCCTGGCGGGCATGTCCGAATCATAGCGGACAGCGTCGTTACGGACACTGGTGCGCGGGCAGCAGAACCCCGAGGATCGTGATCATGAAGTATCGATCGAAGGTGCTAGACGACTCCCCCGCCGATCCGGGCCAGGCCGCAACGTATTTCACCGCGCGGCTGACCTTCGAGGCCGACTGCGCCGACGTCGGCGCCGATCTCGCCGCCGGCTGCGGGGCGGGTTCGTCGTGGTGGACTGCCGGAGCACGCAGG
>JBOHCP010000584.1:0-3832 GCA_050698875.1 Streptosporangiaceae bacterium
ACCCGGCGCCGTGCAGGCACGGGCGCCGCTCTTGCCGTCGCCGGCGCCGCCCTGCTTGGTACCGGGCTCGCCGCGCCTGACGTCGCGCTCGCCGGATTCGGCGCGGCCGGCATCTTCATCGGGGCAGCCATGCTGGCACCCGTCGTCGCCGGGCCGTTGTCGGCCATCATCGGACGGCCGCTCGTCCTCCTCGCCGGAACGGCCGGCGCGCTGGGCCGACGCAACGCGACGCGCAGCCCGCAGCGGACCGCCCACACCGCGGCGGCCCTCACGATCGGCGTCGCGCTCGTAGCCGCGATGGCAGTATTCGGCGCCTCGGCGTCGCGTTCGGCCACCGCCACCGCCGATCAGGCCATCCGCGCCAACCTGCTCGTCACCGCCAGTTCCGGCCCCCTGCCCCCGTCGGTTCCCGCCGCCGCCGCCGCCGTCCCCGGCGTGACCGCCACGGCCACCGTGTACCGCAGCCAGTTCGAGTTCGAGGGATCTCTGGCGAGCCTGACAGCCGTCCCGGTCTCACGCCTGCCGGTGACCGTCAATCTGCGCATGACCGCCGGCCGCAGCAGTGCCCTCGCTGCGGGGCAGCTGCTCATCGACTCGACCACCGCACGCAACGACCACCTCGCCGTCGGGGACCGTGTACCGGCTGACTTCGCCCAAACCGGCCCGACCCATCTGCGCATCGGCGGCATCTACCAGGCCAACAGCCTCATCGGCAGCTACCTGGTCGACGACCATTACTTCCTCGCCCACTTCCCCGGCACTCAGCCGGGCGGGCTCCTTCTCCGCACGACCGGCAGCAGCGCCAACGAACGGGTACGTCATGCGCTGGCCGGCTACCCAAACCTCACGATCCAGACGCGTGCCCAGTTCGAGAAGACCGAGACGGCCAGCGTCAACAAGCTCCTCGGGCTCGTCTACGCGCTCCTGGCCCTCGCCGGGCTCATCGCCCTCATCGGGATCGTCAACACCCTTCTTCTGTCGGTCTTCGAGCGCACCCGCGAGATCGGCCTCCTCCGAGCCGTCGGGATGCAACGCCGCCAGATCCGCACCATGATCCGATCCGAAGCGGTGATCATCTCCATGTTCGGCGCAGTCACCGGCATCGTCATCGGCACTGGCCTCGGCGTCGCGCTCGTCACCTCCTTGCGGGCCAAAGGGCTCACCGAGACCGTTGTCCCAGGCTTTAGCATCGTGGTCTTCCTCCTCATATCCGCCATCCTCGGGCTGGCCGCCGCCAGCTGGCCGGCCCGCCGAGCCGCAAAGCTCGACATCCTCCAAGCCATCGCAGCGGACCAGTAGAGGCCCGAGCCGCTGAGCCTGGCCGGGCCATCCGCACCTCGGGCAGTGCGAGACCTCTCTAGCTCAGGCGCGTCACGATGGACGTGTTCGGCAATCGGCCACGGAGCATGAGGGTGGCCGGGTGGCCGTTCTCGCGCACACGCGCCGCGAGCTGCGCTTCGCGTCGCGTGGCGCGCATGTGGCGGCGGGGCGGCACCACCCTGGCGTGCTGATCGCGCTTTCACCTTGCCCGTCGGGAGTGCTGCCACCCGACCGCGGTCGTGAACGGCCAGATGGCGGCTACCCCGCGGCTCCCACCGCCGCTGAGCCGGCCTGCTACGGCACGCTACCGGCCCCAGTGGCGGTGGAGGTGCGGGACCAGGTCCTCGGGCCGCTCCTCGGGGAAGAAGAGCCGTGCCTGGTCGATCTCGATGACCTCGCGCGCGCCGGGGATCAGGTCCCGCAGGTGGTAGGCCCACTTGACGTCGAAATTCGCGTCCCCGGTGCCCCAGACCAGCAGGGTCGGCGCCTGGAGGGTGCGCAGTTGGGGGCCGGCGGCCGCGATGTCGGCGGCGTCGAGCGAGGCGATCAGCCGCTCGAACTCGCGGGCGCGCTCGATGGTCCGGGCTACCCCGTTGACATAGTCCGGCCACGCGTCCCTGGGGGCCCGGTCCGGGTACTGGTAGTTCGTGATCGAGGTAGGTTGACAAGGTCTGCGGGTTCGCGGCGAGCCCGGCTATCAGCGGCGCCAGCGTGCCCTGCCGTGGCTGCTCGATGACGGGTGCGAAGTCGGGCGGCGGGAAGTTGCCCTCGCATTCGCAGTTGGTGAGGGTGAGCGTCCGGATCTTGTCGGGGTGGCGGGCGGCGAAAATCTGCGAGATGGCACCGCCGGTGTCGTTGCCGGCCAGGTCGACCTGGCCGAGCCCGAGGCTGCCGCACAGGCCGGCGAGCGCCTCGGCGAGCGCGGCCGGAGACATGTCAGGGCGGGCGGGGCTGGCACCGTGCGCGGGCAGGTCGACCGCGATGCAGCGGCTGCTGCCGCTCAGATCCTCGATGACCTGCCGCCACAGTGCGCCGCTGGTGCCGACGCCGTGCACGAACAGCGCGGCCGGACCGGTGCCGAATTCGGTAAAGGCGATCTCGCCGGACGGGGTGGCCAGGCACCGTCGGCGGCCCGCGAACGCGTTGACGTCCATGAGAGTGTCTCCTATCGTTGACATACCGACTGTCGGTTCTATTAGATACATACCGATGGTCGGTCTGCCAAACTTCGGGCCTTCACGTTCATCCGTCGAACGAAGGCGTGCCCGCCAGGGGCGTAACACCAGGTACAAAGGATCTCCATGACCGAACAGCAGGCCGCCACCGCGCCGCAGCAGACCGCCCCGGGCAAGCGGGCGGCCCAGGGCCGTGCCACCCGCGGCCAGCTCATCGAGGTGGCCACCAGCCTGTTCGCCGACCACGGCTACGAGGGCACCTCGATCGAGGCGGTGCTGGCCGCCGCCGGGGTCAGCCGCGGCGCGCTGTACCACCACTTCGCGGGCAAGGAAGCCCTGTTCGCGGCTGTCCTCCTCGCTATCTCCGACCGCATCACGGCGGAGGTCACCGAAGCCATCCGCGACTGCACCGACCCCCTCGACGCGATGCGCACCGGCGCCCTGGCCTGGATCGACCTGGCCGGAGACCCGGTCATCCAGCGCGTCATGCTGGTGGACGCACCCTCGGTGCTCGGCTGGGAGCAGTGGCGGGCCATGGACGAAGGCCGCACGGTGGCCGCCACGCGGGCCATGCTGCAGGCGGTCAGCGACGCCGGCCGCCTGCCACCCGAACTCGTCGAGCCGTTCTCGCACATGATCCTCGCAGCCCTCGACGATGCCGCCATGGTCGTCGCCCGCGCCCCCGACTCCAGGGCAGCGGTCGCCGAGGGCCGCCGGGCGGTCGATGAACTCCTCAATCGCCTACTGCGCCCCTTAAGCAAAAGTTCTTGGACGCCGTCTACGGCGGGATGGCCAGGCCCCGCCATGACGTCATCCGCACTCGGGCGGTCCAGCGGTGCCTCAGCCAGCGCGCCATCCTGTGCTACTCGAATACTCGATTGGGTGTGTCACCTGTCTGTTGCCGACGTGATGGGCGCAATGGCGGTTGGCTTGCTGGATGCTGCTCAAGATCGTCTACTTGCTGACGTGCCGGGTACTCGGCCTGGCGTTCCGCGGCGACCGGGCGAAAGATGCCGAGCTGCTCGTGCTCCGGCACGAGCAGCGGCGCAAGCCCGGTCGCCCGCCGGCGGCCACGGGCGTCGCTCGCCTGGCCGTTCGGCTGGCAAGGGAGAATCCGCTGTGGGGACACCGACGGATCCATGGCGAACTGACGAAGATCGGGATCGCCGTAGCGCCGTCCACGGTGTGGGAGATCCTGCGTGCTGCGGGCATCGATCCGGCACCTCGCCGGTCCGGCTCGACGTGACGGCAGTTCCTGCATGCCCAGGCCGCCGGGATCCTCGTGGTTGATTTGCTTCACGTGAACACCGTGCTGCTGAAGCGCATGTACGTGCTGG
>JBOHCP010000585.1:0-3811 GCA_050698875.1 Streptosporangiaceae bacterium
GGGCTGACCCGCAAGGAGCTGGGCGTCCTGGAGGAGCTCATGGTCGCGGATGGCGCGGTGATCAGCGCGGAGGAGCTGCTGGAGCGGCTGTGGGATGAGAACGCCGACCCGTTCACCCGCAGGGTGACCGTCACGGTCGCACGGCTCCGGGCGAAGCTCGGCTCGCCCGACCCTGTTGAGACCGTGGTCGGCAGCGGGTACCGGTTGCGATGACGGGCCGTTCGATGCGGTGGGTGCTGCGGAGGCTGTGGCCGCAAAGGGTGCGGCTGCGGTTCACGTTACGGCGGCTGTGGCCGCAAAGGGTGCGGCTGCGGCTCACGTTGCTGTACGCGGGGCTGTTCCTGGTCGCGGGCGGGGCCCTGCTCGGGCTGACCTACGGTCTGGTCGCGGCGAGCCTGCCCACGAGTAGTCCGACGGCTACAAGCAGCCGGTACTACGATGCGCAGCGGGCCGTAGCTGGCGCCTGTAAGGCGCCGTATAAGGGCCTGGGCAAGCCACCGCGGGCGAGCCCTGCCGCGATCCTGAAGTGCAAGCAGGCCTCCGACTACATCGCCGGGGTGCAGGCTGGTACGCAGAGCCAGCGGGACCGGGCGCTGCACAGCCTACTGCTGTACTCGCTGCTCGGCCTCGGCGTGATGACGGTTGCCTCCGGGGGCGCGGGCTGGTTCGTCTCCGGCCGGGTGGTCCGCCGGTCCGCGCGATCACAGACACGGCCCGTCGGGCCTCGGAGCAGCATCTCGGCGAGCGAATCGGCATGTCCGGACCCCGGGACGAGCTGCCGGAACTAGCCGACACCTTTGACGACATGCTGGAGCGGCTGGACCGGGCGTTCGTCGCGCAGCGCAGCTTCGTCGCCAACGCCTCGCACGAGCTGCGGACCCCTCTCACCGTCATGCGGACTGCCATCGACGTCACGCTGGCCAAGCCGGGCCGGACCCTCGATCAGCTGGAGGACATGGCCGAGCGAGTTCGCCGGAATGTCGACCGAGCCGAGCGCATGATCGACGGGCTGCTCACGCTGGCCGCCAGCGACCAGGGCGCCGGCGCTCGGCATGCCCCACCAGGGCGGTGAGCATCGCCCACGCTGCCCGGCTCGACGTGCGCGGGCTGGACGAAGGCGGGCTGGACGAAGGCGGGCTCGACGAAGGCGGGCTCGAAGTGTGCGTGACGCTGCGAGGAACGACGCCGTTCCCGACGCCGTGCCGTGAGTGGTTTGAAGCACGCGACCGGGTGCAGGCTGTCGTCTACGGTTACCAGCACGGCCTGGTTCAGCGGGGATTCGCGGCGTTAGCTTCCCGCCAGCCGGAAGCTTGCCTCCCCGCACCCACCCGGCCGCTAGTACAAGAAGAGGTGAGCCAAAGGAGGCACAGATGACGGGCACTCACCACGCAGACGTGATCGGCTCGCTGCTCCGGCCGCGCTACCTGTCGGAGGCGCAGGCCGCGCTGGCGGCCGGTCAGCTGGCGGCGCACGACTTCAAGACGATCGAGGACCGCGCCGTCGACCAGGCCATCGCCATGCAGGAGGGCTGCGGGCTCGACGTCGTCACCGACGGGGAGCTGCGGCGGTTCTCGTTCCTCGACCATCTGCTCGGTGACGTGGACGGATTCATCCCGCAGCCCGGCGCGACCATCGTTTTCCACGGCCGCGAAGGGGAGTGGGAATGGGCGCCGCCGGTCACGGTGGCAAGCAAGATCAGCTCCCGGCGGAAGATCACTGTCGAGGAGTTCGCCTACGCACGCGGCCGGGCCAGGGTGCCGGTGAAGGTCACGCTGATCAGCCCGCTCATCCTGTACACGGCCTGGAACCCGGCGGTATCCACGGCCGCCTACTCCGATGCCTACGAGCTATTCGCGGACGCCGCCGCGATTATCAAGGACGAGATCACCGAGCTGGCCCGGCTCGGCTGCACCTACGTGCAGATCGACTCGCCCGACCTCGGGACGCTCGTCGACCCGGAGAACCGCGCGCTGCGCGAGGGGTTGGGCATGCCGACCGAGCGGACACTGACCGAGGGCATCGAGATTCTCAACTCTGTCGCCGACGTGCCGGGCGTCACCTTCGGGCTGCACCTGTGCAGGGGCAACAACCAGAGCATGTGGATCGCGACCGGCGGTTACGACTTCATCGCCGAGGCGGTCTTCAGCGGGCTGCCGAACTTCGACACGTTCCTGCTCGAGTATGACGACGAGCGCTCCGGCGGTTTCGAGCCGCTCGCGAAGGTACCGGACGACAAGAGCGTGGTGCTGGGGCTGATCACCAACAAGACGGGCGAACTCGAATCGGCCCAGAACGTCGTCGCGCGGATCAACGAAGCGGCGAAGTACGTCGACCTCGAGCGGCTCGGGGTGTCCACGCAGTGCGGGTTCGCGCCGGTGTCAGTCGGACCGAACCACCTCAGCGAGGAGGAGCAGGAGCGCAAGCTCGAGCTCGTCGGGGAGGTTGCCCACCAGGTCTGGTGACAATACGGGAACGGGGTCGTTCGGCCCGCTGTCGCGCACCGGCTCGAGCCGATTCGGGCTAGGGTGGGGCGCACTGGGGGTGTTAACGGAAGGCACGGTGACACCAACGTCTCAGCACGAAGTGGGAGCGGCCGGGCCCGACGCGGTGACCTTCGACACCTCGGTGGCGAGCCCGGCCAGGGTGTGGAACTACTGGATCGGCGGCAAGGACCACTACGCCGCAGACCGGGCGGCCGCCGAGGCCGTCGTGGCAGCCAACCCGGTCCAGCCGATCATCGCCAGGACGGCGCGGCGGTTTCTCGTCGACGTCGTGCAGCGGTTGTCCGAGGAGCACGGCGTCCGCCAGTTCCTGGACATCGGCAGCGGGCTCCCCACGGCCGACAACACCCACGAGATCGCCCAGCGGTTGGCGCCGGACGCGCGGGTCGTATACGTCGACAACGACCCCGTCGTCCTTGCGCACGCGAGGGCGCTGCTCACCAGCACTCCCGAAGGCAAGACCGATTTCATCCTGGCCGACCTGCGCGACCCCGAGACGATTGTGAGGCAGGCCGCGCGGACGCTCGACTTCAGTCAGCCGGTGGCTATCGTGCTCATCGGCGTGCTGCACTTCATCGACGAGGAGGCCGACCCGTACGCGATCGTGGCGCGGCTCATGGGCGCCGTCGCCGCCGGCAGCTACCTGGTTATCGGTCACGCCGCCAGCGACGTACGGTCAGCAGAAGTACAGCAGGGATACCAGGCCTATAACCAGCGCTCACCGGTCAAGATCACTCCCCGCAGTCGCCGGCAGATCGACCGGCTGGTCGCTGGCCTGGAACCGGTCGGACCCGGGGTGGTCACGCTGGGCCATTGGTTCGAGGCGGGCCAACTCGGCGGCGACGGTGCCGACCTCGTTGGGTACGCCGGAATCATGCGGAAGCCGCGGTAGCGGCCTATGACAACCCCGTCGGACTGCTACTCCTGCATCCAGGAAGCCGCAGGAGGCAACTCGCCACCGTGGGGGCGCATCGCGGCCGACGAGTACTGGCGAGTGGCGCACGCGTTCAACTCGGCGGTGCCCGGCTGGCTGGTCCTCGTCCCGCGGCGGCACGTCACCGCGCTCGCTGAGCTCACCGACGCGGAGGCGGCGGCGCTTGGGAGCTGGCAGGTGCGGCTGTCTCGCGTACTGGCCCGGGTGCTGGGCTGTCAGAAGACGTACGTAGCACAGTTCGCGGAGGCCGACGGGTTCGCGCACGTGCACTTCCACGTCGTGCCCCGGCCGCCCGACCTCGCCCGCGACCTGCGCGGCCCGCGCATTTTCCAGCTGCTCGGGGTGGCCGACGGGGCGCAGGTCGGCGAGGACGAGA
>JBOHCP010000586.1:0-3810 GCA_050698875.1 Streptosporangiaceae bacterium
CAGGCACGGAACTCCGTCAGGCCGCGTGAGGTGACCGGCCGCTCGTTCAGGTCGCTGGCCAGCGACCGGACCGCGTCGCAGTAGATCGCCGCCGCGTCCAGGAACCAGCCCTCGCGCTGCCGGGCGGAGTGCATCGTGGCCTGCTGGTCCAGATGAACCCGGACCTGGCGCATCTGCTCTGCGAACCGGACGGCTGCCTGGAACAAATCAGTGTCCTCCAGGTCCCGGAAGACCTCGTGCCGGTACCCGATCGTGGCCGGGTCGCGGACCTGCCGGTACAGCAGGGCAGTGATCAGGTCCCGTTCTTCCCGGTCTCCGGCGGCCGCATCGACGATCTGATCGAGATTGAGGTCGGACACGATGGCAGGGTCAGGCTGGTCCTGAAGCCCGTCCAGCACGGATTCCGCCGGCGCGAGCAGGCTGGCAAACGCGCGCCCACCTGCCCGTGCCTCGTCCGGCGCGGTTGCGCCCGGGGAACGGTGGCACCGGCCGGGCGCGGGCGGCCTGCTTACCGGACTGGTGGCGGCCTCACGGATCGGCTCGGTCATGCCGGCTGACCCGTCTCTGCGGCTGCCAGCAGCGTGGCGACGACTACCTGGCTGGCAGTTCCGCAGAACCTGGAGGGAGCGCGCGATGCCGAGGCGCGGGAGTTGTCTGACGGGTTTTGCCTGGCGCGGCGGTCGGCCATGGTGCGCTCCTGTCCTCGCCGTCACAGCGGCGGTCACCAGGAGCCATCAGCCATCGGTGGCGGTTGTCGACGAGCCCCATCGCCATTGATCATTGTACGGTGACCGCTGGCCTGCGGCTATGCGAGCCGGTGCACGGCGGGTAAAGGGTGGATTGGCTAGGCGGTCCGATCGACGCTCGACGAGGGCAGGCGCGCCGCAGGTCGCTGGGGCAGCCCGCGGGGCCGGCGAGAATGGACGCCGTTTACCGGGACCCTTTCGGCCGCGAGCCTGAGCCCGACCTGTCCACTGTCGGCGCGCTGATCGACGAGGTCGAGCGCCAGGCGGCGCTGCTTACTGCGGTGGCGACGGGCGGACCGAAGATCGAGAGCGTGACGCATGAGTACAAGAAGCGGCGGCGACGTCTCGTCGACGCGCTCCAGCGTCGCGGGCTCGAGTACCCGTTCCCCTGGCAGGACTTGTGGCAGTGGTACGGCTACTGGACCACGAACAACCTCGGGACGTATGCGCAGCGACGGGCGAAGATCCGCGAGCTGAGCGAGCCCACCATTGCCGCGATCGAGCAGCAGCGCAGCGGCCTCACGGTCACCGACCCTGGGGGCGGGCCGCTGACGTGGGTGGACCTCGACGGGCGACTGGCCGGGCTGGTGGCCGAGCTCGACGGCGCGGTAAGCCGCGACGACCTCCAGGACGTCGGCCGCCGGGCCCGCGAGTTCCTCATCGACTGCGCGCGGTTGCTCGCCGACCCGTCACTGGTGCCGGCGGGCCAACCTTCTCCGAGGGCCGCGGACGCAAAGACGTGGCTCGACCTGTTCCTCGCCGCGCGGGCGTCCGGCAGCCACCGGGACGAGCTCCGCCGGTTCATTCGCGCCGCCTGGGACCTCGCTCAGACCGTGACCCACGGCGACATCGAGCGGCTGGAGGCCTTCGCCGCGGCCCAGGCGACCGTATTGGTCGTTCGCACCCTGCAGGCGCTCGTCGGCGTGGGGGCGCCGCCAGCTCCGTCCGCGTGGTGACCCGGGTCGGCGGAGGAGAAGGGGCACGACTCGCGCTGCCTGCCGCAGACCGCGATCCGGGCCCCGCCGATCTGGTCGCCTTGGCCGGAATGGCGGATTGTCGTGCCAGAATGCCAGGGTCCTTTGCCGGGCTGCTCGTGCTGCTATCTGACCGGCGGGCCTGGCACGCGGCGGCGCGGATCCCCTTGCAGCGCGGGGAGCCGCGGAGGCGATGTCGGCCTGCCTTCGGATGCCGGCGGGCCGGCAGCTGCGCGAGCCCGCCGCGCCGGCGGACGCGGGCGCAATTGCTCCTGGTTCTGCGGCGTCGCCGGCCGGTCGCCTAGCTAAGCGCACAAGATAGCTGCCCAGGCCCGGAAGAACCCAGCCAGCTGAGCGGCCCCGCGAGCGGAGGAGCTCGCGGGGCCGAATTTGACTGCCAGAACGCGGGCGGGACGACGGGGGCCCGTCCCGGCACCGCGGTAGCGGCAGCGAATGGCTGTCAGGGGTGGCACAACACCCCCGAGCAGCGCGGGTTCGAGCCGCGCTCCCGCGCTTGCCGCCGGCAACGTCGATCGCGCAGCCGCCGCGACACGCCTGTCACCGTGTGCGGTGCCGGCAGGTGTCCGGGACCATGTCGGCGATCGTCTGGCGAATGTGATCACCCTCCGAGGTGTAGTCCAGGGCGCTGCTGCCGGGGTCGGCCAGCAGCCTGCCGATGCTCGCGCGCGCCACCACCGCCCGCCGTTCTAGCAGCTTCAGGTAACTGCGCCGATGAGTCGGCCAGGTCGGCGCGGGGATCTGGATTGCCTCGTGCACTGCCGACAGGAAATGACGGACGGCGATACTGTCTGGCGATGGCGGCGGTGGCGCGGCAGCTGCATCGGACACGGCAACCTCCGAGGGTTCGCCGGGGCAGGCGACTCGTCGGCGCGGGGCGAGCGTGCGCGCGGCGCGCCGCATCGAGGGCTCGTCAGCGGTTCTTGGCGTGAACCCACCTCGGACTGTCTCACATCGTGTAGTCGGCCGACAGCACCGCGTGATCGTGTCGTTCTTCTTACGTACCGGATCTTCGGCCGGCCACCGTGACTCCAGGAGGCCCCCACACAAACTGGGCCGACGACCCGCGGACTCCGGAGCGGCGGCTGAGTCAGATGAAGCGCCATCCGACACGGCCAGTCCGGCGGCGGCCCGCGACGGTCACGGCGCGGGCATCCCGCACGGCCGCGTCCCCGATCCCACCGCCGGCCGGTCACTGGCGGGCCACCGTGGCCGGCCGGGTATACAGCGTCGAGATCCGGCCAGTCGAACGGAACACGATCCTGGCCTGCACCATCGCAAACACTGGCGGAGAAATAACCGCGCTCTTCTACGGTCGCACCCACATCCCCGGCCTCAGGCCCGGCAGCCTCATCCGGCTGCGCGGCACCGTCAGCGTTGCCAAGGCCGGAACGGTCATGATCAACCCCGCCTACGAGCTGCTCGATTGACGGCCGCCCTGCCGGATCGTCCAGCGGCGCGCCCTCCTTAGAGCAGGCCGTCGGCGTCCGAAGCACGCGCAGCTCCAGTACCGGGGCACAAGCCGGCCGCTACGCCCCGCCCGTGCCAGCTGTAGGTGTCGGAGCCCAAGCTCGGGTAACTCGCCGAAGAGCAGAGCGCCGGGCCGGATGCGATCGGCATTCCGCAAGCCGGGGTCGTGCTCTGCCAACTCGCCGAGCTGCTCAGCTGTCCCCGCCGGGCACCGCCTTCTACGTGCTCGGCCTGGAGCCTGCTGCCCAGGCCGGCCTTCGCTGGCATGGCTAACTTCGAGCGCGCGCAGCACAACAGGGGTGGAATACGGTGTTCACGGCGGGCAGGCTCGGCGCCCTTGCAGTCGTGGTTGCGGGGGTGGGTCAGCTTAATGGCGGCCGGTCCTGCCGTCGGCCTTCGGCCCGGGTGGCGGGGGGCCGTGCCGTGGGGGAGGCGGGGGAGCGGGCCGGCCTTCCGGGTAGTGCTCTTCATCCATGCCGGTTTCCTCGCGGAATGCCTTGCGCTGATACAGAATCCGCAGCGCCTCCTCGGCGAGCGCGGCTTCCTCCCCGGCGGCGGCGGCGCGGCGGATGTCGCGCTCGCCGAGCCGCTTGAGCATCCGG
>JBOHCP010000587.1:0-3801 GCA_050698875.1 Streptosporangiaceae bacterium
GAGCTCTGGCCAGCTGCCACTAGCCGCTTCGCCGGGCTTCGGGCAGCCATCTGACAGACACCGCGACTCAGACCCGAAGGTCACCAGGCTCGGGCAAGATCATCTCCAACAAAGCTGTCGTGCACCCTATTGGTGTGGCGTCACGCCGGACTGTCGGAGGTGCCATTTATTATCAAGCACGTGATCGAATCAATCACTGTGGCCACTGACGATGAGCTGAGCTGCAATGCCGCCGAGGGCGACCTTTCGCTGGACCGGCTGGAGGAGCGGATCTGCGAGCTGGCTGGGCACCTGGCTGCGGCGACATACCAGTTCCTGGTGCTGGTCGGCGACTTCGACGCGCGGCGGGGGTGGGCGACGTGGGAGCTGCCATCGTGCTCGGCGTGGCTGGCGTGGAAGTGTCAGGTCGCGCCCGGCACCGCCCGCGAGCAAGTCCGGGTGGCAAGGGCGATGCGGGAGCTGCCGGTCATCAGTGCGGAGTTCGCGGCCGGGCGTATGTCCTACGCAAAGGTGCGGGCGCTGACCCGGATCACTACGCCGGACACCGAGGCCGACCTGGCGGATCTGGCCGGGCCGATGACCGCCGCGCAGCTGGAGCGGTTCGTAGCTGCGCACCGGGGGGTGACGCGACTGGACGACGAGCGAGCCAGAGTGATGCGGCGGCTGTCGTTCCGGGTCGAGGACGACGGCCAGCTGACCATCACGATCCGCCTACCCGCCGCCGACGGAGCTGTCGTGCTGCAGGCGCTGCGGGTGGCTACCGGTGATGTCGAAGATGTTCATGGCGACGACCCCCCGGTGGAGCAAGCCCGGTCAGCTGTGGCCGATGGTGATCCCGAGGCGATGCCTGACCGCGCCAGCACTGCCAAGCACACTCCCGAAGACCTGGCCGATGCGCTGGTCGAGGTTGCTTCCGCTTACCTCGGCGGCAAGATCGACACCGCGGCGAACCCGGACATCTACCAGGTCATCGTGCACGTGGGCACGGACGCCCTGACCGCCGCATACGAAGGAGGCCTTTCCGCGGAAACGCCGGCCGTTCTGGCCGACGAGCGTGCAGTCGGCCATCCGGCGGACCCGTCGCGCTGCCACCTCGAGGATGGCCAGGCGATCAGCCCCGCCAACGCCCAGCGGATCGCTTGCGAGGCCACGTTCAGCTGGATGCTGCATGATCACCAGGGCAATGTGCTCGACGTCGGGCGACGGCACCGGCGGCCACCACCAGCCCTGCGCCGCGCGGTCCGCGAGCGCGACGGCTACCGGTGTCACTATCCGGGCTGCAACTCCCGCCACACCGACATCCACCACATCGTGCCCTGGGCCATGGGCGGCGCTACCCGGCTTACCAATCTGGCCAGCTTCTGCGAAGCGCACCACGTCATCATCCACGAGCTCGGCCTCGTGGTTGCGCGCGCGCCAGGCGACGGATTCAGCGTCGCGCTACCGGACGGCACTCCGGTACCGGCCAGCCCGCAGCTGCCGGGCGGTGACGGCAACCTCAGGCAGTGGCACGACGCTGCCATCACCAGCAAGACGATCATCCCGTCCGCGCTTGGCGACAAGCTCGACCTGCACCTTGCCATCTGGGCCTGTTTCGCCAACGCGCGCGTAGCAGATGAACGGCGCCAGGCGCACGCGGCTCGGCGGGCCCAGCAGCTAGCCGCGTGAGTCGAAGTCGATGCTGGCGCGGGCGGGGTCATCACGGCTGCGGCGGGTCCTCTCCCGCCAGCCCGTCGACGGCTTCGCGGAGCAGGTCCGCGTGGCCGACGTGGCGCGCGTACTCGTCGTGCAGATCCACGAGCACCCGGCGCAGGTTCCGCGACTCGCCGGACTCGGTGGTGAACTTGGCCGGCCGGTCGAGCCCTCCGTCGGCCAGCGCGGCGGCCCACGCCGCTCGCGAACACTCGACCGCACCGCCCCACTGCCCATGCAGCGACTCGGGAGAATCGTCAGCTGCGTTGCGCCACTCCCAGTCGAGATCGGCGTCGAAATTTAGCTCCTCCCACGGCGGTCCCATGGGCTGCCGGATCACGTCGCGAGCGGTGTAGGAGTCCTCGACAAGGGCCAGGTGTTTGAGCAAGCCGGCGAGGGCCATCGTCGACGGGGGGTGCGGCTGGTGGAGCGCTGCCGCGTCCAGGCCGCCGCACTTCCACGCGAACTTGGCCCGACTCTCGTCGGTCAATAGCCAGGCAGTCTATGATCGGTTCCGGACGTTCTGCTTCCGGTTAAGCGAGCAAACTGTGGAATCCGACGCAAGTCCGACCGCGCGGGCGTTGCTGACCCTTGAGCTGATTCAGGGCAGCCCGGGCATCACCGCGGACCGGCTCGGCGACAAGCTCGGCGTCTCGGAGCGCGCCGCTCGGCGCTACGTCAGCATCCTGCGCGAAGCGGACGTGCCAATCGAGTCCATCCGGGGGCCCTACGGGGGCTACCGCGTCGGCCGCGGCATTCGGCTGCCGCCGCTGATGTTCTCCGCCGTCGAGGCGCTTGGCCTGGTCATGGCCGTGCTCGACGGCCACCACGAGGCCAGCGACCCCACCGATCCGGTGGGCAGTGCGCTCGGCAAGATCATGCGATCCTTGCCGGAGCCTGTTGCCGCGCAGGCCGAGGCGGTCCGCCTGACCGCGGCCCCCGCGCCCGATCGTGGTGCTGCCCGGCCGGAGCCCGGTACCACGATCGCCCTGGTGCAGGCGTGCTCGAACAGCCGACGGGTGCGAGTTGGCTACCGCAGCGAGGCCGGGTCGGAGTGGGTCATGGAAGTCGAGCCATGGGCGGTCGTCGTCCGGCACGGCCGGTGGTACCTGCTGTGCCGGCGCGCCGACGACGCCATGCGGGCGTACCGGATCGACCGCGTCCGGGCGGTGGAGGTGCTCGACGAGAGCTTCAGCCCGCCCGCCGGGCTCGACCCTGTTGCCATGCTCGAGGCGCATCTGGCGGTTGGCTGGGAGTACGAGACCGAGGTCGTCATCGACGCACCGGCGGACGCAGTCGCGCGCTGCGTGCCGCGCCCCATGGGACGGCTCGAGCCGCTCGGTGCCGGGGCAAGCCGGCTGGTCGGGAGCACGAGCAACCCGGTGTGGTACGCGGAGCGGCTCGCGGCGATTCCGGCGAGCTACCGGATCGTCGCCGGGCCTGAGCTGCGGAGCGCCGCGCGGCGCCTCGGACAGCGGCTGCTGGCGGCGAGCAGTGGCGGCGCTCCGCAGCCGGAGGCTAACGGACCACGGCGGTGACGTTTCCCTGATCGTCTGTCACGTAGTGGCCCTTGGACAGGTCCAGCAGCACCAGCTTGTTGCCGAACGGGTCTGCGACCACTGCCAGGCGGCCGACCGGAATGTCTTCCGGCTCGACGATGATCCGGCCCCCGGCGGCCAGAACCGCAGCCACTGCCTGGTCGAGCGACGCAACGAGCCAGTCCGGCTCGTAGTCCAGCTGGGTCGTGAGGACGATCTCGGTGTCGCTGCCGGGCAGCCCAAGGCCGGCCGCGCCGATCGCGTCGTTGCGCCACCGCAGCTGGTGCCCGAGGCGGTCCCGGTAAAAGCGCAGGCCGGCGTCCAGGTCAGGGACCGGAATGGTTACCGCGTCCACTTTCTGCAGCAGCGGAGTCGTCAGCACGACCTCAGTATGGCCACAAGGGGCGGCCGGGCCCTGCGGGAGGTAGGGCCCGGCCGCGGCGGCCGAAAGACCAGTTAGCCGTATGTCCCCGGGTGGGGCGTCGCGCGGGCGCGAAATGTCCGGGCTGGTGCGGCCGGGGTCGCTGCCGGCCGGTGGTTGCGGCGGGCGGATCGGCCTGATGCGCTGGCG
>JBOHCP010000588.1:0-3792 GCA_050698875.1 Streptosporangiaceae bacterium
TCTGTGGGGGACCTGATCATCTGCCGGCAGAACGACCGGAGTGTGGAGGCGGGGGAGCCGGGCCGGACGCTGGCCAACGGCGACCTGCTGCGCATCGAGGCGATCCGCGGTCGCACCCTTCTCGTCCGCAGGGCGCTGGACTTCGACCCGGTGGCGGGGGAGCGCCGGTGGACCGACCGTGCTTTCGAGTACGGCGGCTACGCGACCGCGGACCTCGGCTACGCGGTCACCGGGCACTCGGCTCAGGGCCGCTCCGTGCAGGTCGGAATCCCGGTCGTCACCGGGACCGAGGATCGCCAGTGGCTGTACGTGGCGATGACCTGGGGAGCGGAGTCGAACACGATGATGGTGTTCACCCGCTCGGCGAAGGTTGCCGATCCGGCGGCTGGCACCCGGCCTGCGCCGGAACTCCAGCGGCACGAACGCGTCGAGCGCGAACGCGCCGGACTGCCAGCGGCTGCTGCCGCCCCCGTTGAAGGCGGTCCGCAGCAGCGCGATGCCATCGCCGTGGCGGCTGACATCCTGGACGTGGACGGCTCAGAGTCCTCAGCACTGGAAACACAAGGCCGCGCGCTGGCCAACGCCGACCACCTGGCTGTCCTGAACGCGATGTGGCAAGGCGAAACGGCAGGGATCCAGACCGACCGGTACCGACAGCTCGTTCGCGCCGCGCTGCCGCCGCAGTACGCCGCGGAGCAGCTGACCTCCCCGCAGGCGACGTGGCTGTGGCGCACGCTACGCGGCGTAGAAACTACCGGGCTCGACGTCGGTGAAGTGGTACACGAGGCGGTCAGATCGCGCTCACTGGCCGGGGCACGGGATCTCGCGAGCGTCATCGATGCCCGGATCCGCCTGATAACCGGCTCGCTGGTGCCGCAGCCGCTGCGGCCGTGGTCCGAGCGCATGCCTGCCGTGGCCGAGCCGGAGCGTAAGCAGTTCCTCACGGAACTTGCCGCCGCCATCGACGCGCGCAAGGAGCGAATCGGCGAGCATGTCGCTGAGCATGCGCCCGAATGGGCGATCCGCCCTCTGGGCAAGGTGCCGGATGACCCTCTCGATCGGCTGGAATGGCAGCGCCGGGCAGCCGAGATCGGCGCCTACCGCGAGTTGTACGGCTATGGGCATCCTACTGAGCCAATTGGCCCGGAACCGAGCGGTGACAGCCCGGAGAAACGAGCGGCGTGGCACGCGGCGTTCGCCGCACTCGGCCCAGTCGACGGCGTCGACTTGCGCGGTCTGCCAGACGGATCGCTGCTCCACATACGCGGGACATACGAGACCGAAACCGCCTGGGCGTCGCGTCACGTCGGCCGCGAACTGCAGCGCCTCAGGATCAGCGCGGACGACGCGAGCCTGGCCGCGATCCGAGCCCACGCTGAGGAGCGCATCGCTTGTCATCGCGGGGACCTCGACGTGGCCAACAGACACGCAACTCTCGCTCGCTCCTACACGGCGATGGAACGCTTGTACCGCGAACACGAGTCCGAGCTTGAGCAGACGATGGAAGTTCGCCGGGAATGGGAGCGTGCTACCGAACAGACTCGCCGACTCGCAGTAGCCGCGGACGCCGAGCTACGCCGCCGCCATCCGGGTCAGCGGTTCGAGCCGCTGCGGTCGGCCGAGCCGTTGGTTACCGAGGATGAGCGGAACCAGCTCGAGCTGGCGCCCGGCGCCGAGCACTACGAGACGCCCGCGTGGATCACCCGGCTTGCCGCCGAACGCCGCACCGTACGAGGACGGCTCGACGAGCGCAAGGCAGTCCGCGTGCCAAGCGCGGATCCCAAGTACGAGCCTGAGGGCGAGGCATGGCCCGAGTGGATCGAGCGCGACCGCGACGCGATCTTGCAACCGCCCAAGCCCGAGATGCGGCCAACGCCCGGAGTCCTCCAGCGCGTTCCCGATCTACAGGCCGAACGATGACTGCGCTGCGCTGTCGGCACCCTCGCGGATTATTGAGGGCAGGAGGTGATCGAGATGGCGGTCAGGACGTTGCCAGTAGCAGCCGTAACCGACGATATGCTGCACCCCACCTACTGGCTCGTGAGTGGCCTGGCGTGGCAGGGACCAACAGCCGAAGCCGCGATGGCGGTTGCACCTGGATTGATCCCGCGCAACGCCTTGAGCGACGACACCTGCCAGGTGCTTGGCTGCGCTGACCTCCACGCCCGGAAGCGCGGCCTGCGAGTTGTCTTCTTCTCCGACCTCACCCGCATGTTCACCTCCGCTGGTAGCTCTTGGTTGCAGCTCGGCGTGGACTGGGAAAGCGCCCTGCGAGAACTCCGGGATGGCCAGTTCCCAGCGATGTTCCTGACGATCTCAGAACCCGCCTACCTGATCATCTGCAACCCGATCCGGTGCGAAGTGCCGACAAGAGCCGCCGCCACGGAAACCGCCGCTGATGAGTGCGAGCCCATCCGCCGTGCGCTCGCGGGGCGACTCGTTAGTGACTGGCCTGCGTACCTACAGTCAGCCGCAGATGTCGGCCGTCTCGCGCTCGCCTGATGAGACAAGCTCAGCGCAGTTCGTCCCGGAGTTCGTCCACTGCCTCGACGAGGTCCTGCGGCTTCGTCCGAGCGTGCCAGCTATCGAATGCGGCGACTACCCGCTCTGCCGCAGCTCTCAGCCCGCTCGTTCCGCGACGTGCACCCTTGGCTTTCGGCGGCGGCTCGAGAACGAACGTGCCAACCCCCGGCCGGTGCTCGATCAGGCCCATGGAGATAAGAGTGCCGTGCACCCGCCCGGCAGTCGTCCGGCCTACCCCGTGCATCTCGCTCAGCTCACGCGCAGAAGGGAATCGGTCGCCCGGTTTCAGCTCGCCCCGCGCGATCGCATCCGCGTAATGCCTAGTCAGCCGCTCGAACCGCGTGTCGAAGCTGCCAATGTCGCCCTGCACCATGCGCTTGCGCCCGTCCCGGTGTGCTCGTCGCGCTCTGTGGTGCACACCATTATGCTCGCGTACCCATCGGAAGCCCGAAGGTCAACCAGCATCGACCAGTGGTCGCGCTGCCTTGACTGGTCGAACCACGCATCGCCCTGGCGCAGGTTAGTGGCGGCTCAGGGCGCGCGGGCGCGGGCGCGGGCGCGGGCGCGGCAGAGCGTACCAGCAACCGAGCGATGCTGGTGTGCCGGAGAAGTGGCCTGCCATAGCTGATCACGACGCCTTGGCGGGAGGGTTGACCTCTTCCTCAAGTGCATTAAGAACCTGCAGTGTGAAATTCAAGCCCTCATGGCACATACTTAGGTACGAGCTCATTGCTCTCTCACGCCGATGCCTGGCACCGCGCCCACTTACTGACCCAGGAGTCATATCCAGTTCGTGGGCGATTTCATTTCGCGCTTTGAACAAGGGATTTAGCGCCCTAGAGTCTCTATAGAGTTTAGTGTTATCATGCAACCCGAGTGCGCTCATTGCGACAGTCACTTGACTCACGGACTGCAGGCTAGATCCTGTCAGGTGTTCGACGTAGGCTTCCTTCAGAACTGAATTCGAACTAGGCGCGGTAAGCAGCAGTGCGAGCCGCTGCGGATCTATAGTGACACCATTCTGAATATAACGCATCGCAAATTCTGTATATTTTTCGCGAGCTCCCGATGACTGCTCGATCTGCAATGCCACACAGCTACGCAGAGCTTGCTTGAACACGGTATCAATGCCTGCTCCCGCAAACACAACGGCGGCACGAAAAAGGTCATGTTCTGCTTCAGGCAGTCTTCCGCGAGTCCCTTTGCGGAGCGCCCGAACAGCTGGATACGACGTCTCAAATAGGGCTCTCCCCGGCTCTCAGGTATCGG